>NZ_QEWA01000015.1:0-23522 GCF_003390775.1 Thermobacillus sp.
GGCCATTATGAGGCTTCAAGTCACATTGAATATTCCTTCATCACGACCATCTCAGGAGAGAAAGGCATATTAAGGCATATTTTTGCATCTGTCACTTCAAAACGATAAGGATGTTCACGGATTCAGGTTGCAGTTTATCTTTACTGTTCTTCTTGGAGAAAAAACAATTCTTCAACGGTAGTCTCAAGCGCTTTTGCCAACTTCAGCGCAAGCACGGTGCTGGGAACAAACTTACCGTTTTCAATCGTATTGATCGTTTTCCTAGTAACGCCAACCAAATCAGCAAGTTGTTCTTGGGTCAAGTTTTTTTTTGCCCTATGAATTTTCAACGTGTTTTGCAATTTTTCCACGTCAGGTTCCTACCTTGTATTTTGATTTTACTGGGCTCGTTCGAAAATCAGAAAGGCAAGAAGAGCAGAAGTTACACCAAAGAAAATATTGGTCAGAATAACCCCCTGGACGGTCATTCCAACTAAAGGAGCGAGATAAAAAAGCGGTGCCTGCAACATGACAACGACCCAAAAACCGACTGCAAAACTTTTCAAGCGAGTATGTTGTATTCGTTCATCGTTCAATGTCTTGTTCAAGTCCGGATTTTTTCGCAGGATCATGACGAAACGAACAACTTGAAAGAGATAATATGCCCAGACAATTCCTCCGATTAGCGCGATAGGGGAAAGGATCGCTCCGACAAGTTCCACGGTCTCGTTGTTTGGCCAAATATACGAAAGCAGCATCGGGATTTGCCAAAATGTAAACCCTATTAAAAATCCAGACAACATCCTGATCCGGTATTGTTCGAATTTTGCTTTTTGGGAAGCCAAAAGCGGCACCTCCAAACCGAATGTAACTTATACTACTCATTTTATAACGTTTATGTTACTTTTTCAAGTTTATCCGGAAATACGAGCAGGCTGAGCGACACAAACACAACGGATCAGCGAATTGCGGCGCGGGAACGAACTACTAGTGTCGGCGGACGGGATCCAATGAAAAAGGGAGCCTAGCCATCGGCTCCCTTTCTAACCAACAAAATTACACACTCCACATGGCTCGTCTGCGGGAACATGTCCACCGGCTGCACCCATTCGATCCTATAGCCCGCATCGAGCAGCACGCGGCAGTCCTTCGCGAGCGTCGACGGGTTGCACGAGACGTAGACGAATCGGGCCGGCTTCACGTCGGCGACCGTCCGCAGCAGGGCGGAGTCGCATCCGGTGCGCGGCGGATCGACGAGGATGACGTCGGGGCGGAAGCCTTGCTTCACCCAGCGGGGCAGCAACTCTTCGGCCCGCCCGACATAGAAGCGGGCGTTCGTCCGGCCGTTCAGTCGGGCATTGCGTTCCGCGTCGTCGACCGCTTCGCGGATCGTCTCGATGCCGCGGACTTCGCGCGCGTGCGGAGCGAGCCAGAGGGCGATCGTGCCGGTGCCGCAGTAGGCGTCGACGACCGTCTCCCGGCCGGTCAGGGCGGCCGCTTCCCGCGCGAGGTCGTACAGCTTCACCGTCTGCTCCGGATTGAGTTGGAAGAAGGCGCGCGGCGAGAGCTTGAAGCGCAGGTCGCCGAGGCGCGTCTCCAGGTCGGGCCTGCCCCAGAGCAGCCGGGTGCGCTCGCCGAAGACAAGCGGGGAGCTGCCGCGGTTGACGTTGACCGAGATCGAGGTGATCTGCGGCAGCTCCCGGCGGATCGCCTCGACGAGCCGGTCCCGGCCGGGGAACTGCTCGGCGGAGGCGACGAGCGTCAGCTGCAGCTCGCCCGATTCGGGGGCGACTCGCAGCACGACGGTGCGCAGCGCGCCGTCCGGGCCGGCGCCGACCGGCACGCCGGCCCGCTCGGCCAGCCGCCGGATCCGCTCGGCGGCTGCGCTCACGGCCGGGTGCTGTACCGCGCACCCGGCGATGTCGACGAGCCGGCGGCTGCCCGGCTCGTACAATCCGAGGGCAAGCCCGCCGCCCGGCTTATGCCCCGCCTGAAGCTGCGCCTTGTTGCGGTAACGCCAGGGCTCGTCCATGCCGATGATCGGGCGCAGCGGCAGCGCCGCTTCCTCGAGGCCCGCGTAGCGCGCGAACGCTTCGCGCACGAGCTCTTCCTTCGCCGTGAGCTGGCCCGCGTAGTCCATATGCTGCAGCTGGCAGCCGCCGCAGCGGTCGTACACGGGGCAGACGGGCCTCACCCGATGCGGCGATCGCTTCTCGATCTCCACGATCCGGGCCGTCAGCCGGTTCGGCTCCACGCCGGTCACGGCCGCCTTTACGACTTCGCCGGGCAGGGCGCCGGGCACGAAGACGGCTTTGCGCTTGTAGTACCCGACGCCTTCGCCGTTGATGCCGATCCGCTTGATCGTCACGACGATCCGATCGCCCGGCCTGAGTTCGTCCGCTGCGGCGTCGGCAATCCGGACGGCGTCTTCGCGGCCGCTAGCCCGGGGCGCGGCAGCAGCGCGCACGCGCTTCGAACCTGCCCGGTCAGCACCCGCGCGCATCCGCTTCACTCCCGCGCGGTTTGCGCCGTCGTGCCCCCACTTCGCCTCCGCACGATCCGCATCATCGTGCACCTTTGTCGCCCCCGCACGGTCCGCGCCGCTTCGCTCCCGCTTGGCAACCGCGTGCGCCGCGCCTTTCCCGGGCTCCGTGCTCCGCTTGTCCTTCCGTCCGGGCGCGTCCGGCCTTCCGTTTCCGCTTCCCGCGCCATTCCGGCGATGTTCCCGCATCGTTGCATCCGCTCCGTTTCACTTGCTGGTCGTGTCCATCATAGCATGAACCGCGGACGCACTGCCATTGCGGGTTGGCGGTGGCGCCCGTCGCCGCGCCATAGAACGCCGCCGCCCCCGCCATAGAAGAAAAAAATGGTCTATTTTGTCGAAATCCCCAAGGTTCCGAAAAATAGACGAAATCGTTTCGCTTAATTCGCCAAAACACCTGGTTTTCAGCCGATTACACGGAGATAGAGGAAAAATATTCCTCTGTTCTGGACCGTTCCGCGCCAAACCGCTGAACAGAAGAAGCTATTTCCTCTATTCCGTCATACCGTCATACCGCCATACCGCTATTCCGCTGTTATTCCGCCATTCCGCAGAGCCGCCGCTTACCCCGCCCGGCCGGCCTGCACTTCCAGGTTCCGCAAAATCCCGTCGATCTCCGCCATCTGCTCCGGCGTGAGCGGACCAAACGCCATCGCCTTCGCCGCTTCTTCCGCCTGTGCGGCGGTCTTGATTCCGGGAATCGGGATCGTGTTCGCGCTGCGCCCCCAGATCCAGGCAAGCGCGCCCTGCACCAGCGACCGCCCGCCGGAGGTCAGCACGTCCTGGATGGCGTCCAGCGCGTCGAGATATTCCGGCACCGGCTTGCCGTCCTTGAACCAGCGCACCCAGGATTGCCCGCTGCCGCGCACATCGTCGCTCGCAAGCTTCGACGAGCGGTTGAACTTGCCGCTGAGCAGCCCCATGGCGAGCGGCGCGTTGTTGATGCTGGCGAGACCGTGACAATCGCACACCTCGACCATCGGCGAATCGGTCAGGACGTTGAGCGGATGCTGGAACGCGGCCGCGAAGGACCGCTTGGCGAACAGCTCGGCCGCTTCCGTATCTTCCGTGCTACAGCCGTACGCGCGGATCCACCCTTTCTTCCGGAGCTGGGCATCGCCCGGAACGTCGCCATCGAAGCCTACGAACAATTGATCGCGGAAGGCTACCTCGTCGGACGCATCGGTTCCGGCACCTTCGTGGCCGAGGGGATCACGCCGGGCATCGGCCTCCGCGCCGCCGGCACCCGCGAGGCGTCCGGCAGGACGGAGGCGGCCGCTCCGTCCGGGCAGGACGCACCGCGCGCAGGCGACGGAGCCAGCGGGTTGATCCGCTTCGACACCGGCGTGCCGGATCTGGAACGCTTCCCCCGCAGACGGTGGGCCCGCTATCTGAAAGAAGCGGCGGAAGAAGCGGAAGGCCGCTATGACTACCGCGATGTCCGGGGAGAGGAAGGGCTGCGCCGGGAAATCGCCGCGTTCCTGCATCGCTCCAGAGGAATGCGATGCGAACCGGACCGCATCATGATCGTCAGCGGCTCATCGGAAGGATTCGCCCTGGCCGCCCGGACGCTCAAGCCGCAGTTCGATTCCGTCTGCCTTGAAGATCCGACGATCGAGATTACGGGGCATATTTTCCTGCAGTCGGGCTACCGGATCGAGCCGGTGCCGGTCGACGAGTCCGGCATGCGGGTGCACGAGATCGGGACGCTGCCGCCCGGCAGATTGCTGGTTCTGACGCCGTCCCATCAATATCCGACCGGCAGCATCCTGCCGATCCAGCGCCGGCTGCATGCCGTCCAACTGGCCGAGGAAGCCGACGCCTACATTGTGGAGGACGATTACGACGGCGATTTCCGGCTGAAGGGGGTGCCGATTCCGCCGCTGTACACGCTGGGGCCCGAGCGCGTCATCTACGCGGGGACGTTCAGCAAGACGCTCGCGCCCGGGCTGCGCCTCGGCTTCCTCGTGCTGCCGCGCAGCCTGGCGGGGAAGTTCGCCGCTTTCAAGGAAGCGGCGAACCTGCGAACGCCCGCCGTGCTGCAGGCCGCCCTGGCCCGGTTCATCCGGGACGGGCACCTGGAGCGCCATATCTACCGGATGCGGGCCGTGTACCGCACCCGGCGCGCGCTGCTCATCGAGGCGCTGAACCGGCATTTCGGCGGGCGCGCCGTCATCCGGGGCGACGAAGCGGGGATGCACCTGCTGGTGGAATTTCCGGACCTTGATGCGGCTCCGGAGTGGTCCCGGTCGGCGGAATACGGCGTCGTCGTCGACTGTGTCGAAGATTACTGCCTGCAGCGGGGATTTCGCACCCGTCAGATCGTGCTCGGGTACGGCAATATCCGCGAGGAAGACATCGAGCCGGGCATCGAGCGGCTGAGCCGGTTTGTGCGGGAACGGGGATATGGCGATGGACAACCCTGCCGCCCGGTGGTACGATGGCCTTGGGAGACATAGGAGAAACCTGGAGGGAGAAATGGTTACAACATTCGCAAGACTCAGACGCGGCATTGCCATTTGCACCGCGGCTGTGCTGATCGCATGGCCGCTCACGGGAGCATGGACGCGGCCCGCCGCCGCGGCGCAGACGGCTCCCGTGGAGTCGCAGCAGGCCGGCATCCGGGTGATGATCGACGACAAGCCGTTCACGTTCTCGCCTTCGCCGGTTCAGGAGAACGGCGTGACGCTCGTCCCGATGCGGCAAATCTTCTCCGCGCTCGGCGCCCAGGTCACCTGGGTTCCGGCGACAAAGTCCGTTTTCGCGAAGAAAGGCACGATGATGGTCGCGCTGCAGGTCGGCTCGCGGCAAGCGGTCGTGAACGGCAACGCGGTCATGCTGGACGTTCCCGTACGGACCGTTGACGGCGCGACGATGGTGCCGCTGCGCCTCGTCGGCGACGCGTTCGGCGCGCGGACCGCATGGAATGCGGAAACCCGCACGATCTTCATCGAGACCGCGGAATACCGAGAAGCGCTCGAACGGGAGATGAAGGAGAAGTACGGGAAGCTGACTCCGGCGGAAATCGTGGCCATGAACGACGACAAGGTCGTCATGATCATCACCGACAACGCCCAGGGAAGCGGCGTCATCGTCGGCGACCGCTGGGTGCTCACGAACTACCACGTGATCGACGGCGCCGCTTCCGGCAACGTCATCCTGAACGACGGCACAATCGTCGGCATTCTCGGGGTGGCCGCCGCCGATGAAGACGCGGACCTGGCCATCGTGCAGACCTCGCGCCCGCTGGGCATTGCGCCGGTAACGTTCGCGGACTCGTCCACGGTGGACAAAGGCGACCGGATCGTGGCCATCGGCAGCCCGCTCGGCTACCAGAACACCGTATCCGAAGGCCTGATCAGCAACATGATCGACGAGGGAATCGTCAGCTACTACCAGATCAACGCGCCGGTTGACCGGGGCAGTTCCGGCGGCGCCGTGTTCAACGAATACGGCGAACTGGTCGGCATTACGACGGCCGTCATCCGGGATACGCTGGCCGATCTCAACTTCGCGGTCCCGGCGCTGTATGCCGAACTGCTCCTCATGGAACTGGAGGCGGACCCGCCTGCGCAGAACGAGATCCGGTTCCCGGAGAGCAAGCTTCCGGACAGTCTGGAAGGCGCGTCGAACGAAGAAATCCGCGGCCTGCTCGCGAAGGAATTCGGCAGCGCCCAGACGTCGAAAGGGACGGCCGTGTTCACCGACTGGACCGTCGCCCGCGACGCGCAGGGCTGGCTGGTCGTGACTGCGGTCATCAGCCCGTCCTTCTACATGCTGTACGGCAAAGATTCGGCAGGAGAGCTGCGCCTCTGGGCGATCGACCTCGCCGCCGAGCTGCGCCGCATGCTGCCGGATGTCAATCTTGAACTGATCGTCTATTATTCGCAGGTCTTCAACGCCGAACCGCGCGGCTTCGGGCCGGGCGTCGTGACGAATCTCGGCGACGGCCGCTGGCGCGTCCAATACGAAGTCATGCATCTGCAATATCTGGACAGACTGCATATCAGCGACAATTTCTAAATCAATCACGACACGGCGGCCTGCCGCTTCCGATCCGAAGGGAGCGGCGGGCCGATCCTTGTCCATCGAGGTTATGCCATGAAAATCGTGCTCGCCGCGCTCAACGCGAAATACATTCACACCTCGCTCGCCCTGCGCTGCCTGAAAGCGTACAGCGGGCGCGAATTCGACATTGAAATCGCCGAGTACACGATCAAGGACCCGGCGATGCACATTACCGCCGACCTGTACCGGAGGAAGCCGGACGTGGTCGGTTTCTCGTGCTACATCTGGAACATCGAGGAGACGATCACGGTCATCGACATGCTGCGCAAGGTGCTCCCCGATGTCCGCATCGTGCTCGGCGGCCCGGAGGTCAGCTACGACACGGAATACTGGATGGAGCGGCTGGATGCGGTCGATTTCATCGTCATGGGCGAGGGTGAGGAGACGTTTCACCATTTGCTGACCGAAATCCGGGGAGAAGGCAAGTTCCATTACGTGTTCGGCGCCGCATACCGCAAGACGCTGCCGGACGGAACGCGCGAAATCCGGATCAACCCGCCGCGGCCGAAGGCGGACCTCACGAAGATGCCCTCGCCGCACCGGTTCCCGGAAGACAGGCCGCATCTGAAAAACCGGATCGTCTACTTCGAGACGAGCCGCGGCTGTCCGTTCAGCTGCCAGTTCTGCCTGTCCAGCATCGAGACGGGGGTCCGATACTACGATCTCGAGCAGACGAAGGCGGACCTGCTCTATCTGATCGAATCGGGCGCCCGGCTGATCAAATTCGTCGACCGGACGTTCAACATCCGCCGCGACTATGCGCTCGAGCTGTTCCGCTTCCTGATCGACAACCATAACGGATGCGTCTTTCAGTTCGAGATCACCGCCGACATCATGCGGCCCGAAGTGCTCGAATTTCTGGCGGAACATGCGCCGCCCGGCATTTTCCGCTTCGAGATCGGCGTGCAGTCGACGAACGATCCGACGAACGAAGCGGTCATGCGCCGGCAGAACTTCGCCAAGCTGAGCCGCACGGTCACGACGATCCGCGACAGCGGGAAAATCGCCCAGCACCTCGACCTGATCGCCGGACTGCCGCATGAAGACTATGGCACGTTCCGCAAGACGTTCAACGACGTGTTCGCCCTGCGTCCCGAAGAGCTGCAGCTCGGTTTTCTGAAAATGCTGCGCGGAACCGGACTCCGGCGGGATGCGGCGAAATACGGCTACGTCTTCATGGATCGGGCGCCGTACGAGATTTTGTCGAACGATGTGCTCTCCTTCGGCGACATCGTGCGGATCAAGCGCGTCGAAGACGTGCTGGAGAAATACTGGAACGCGCACCGGATGGACCGTACGCTGCTGTATCTTGCGTTTCGGGTGTTCGAGTCGCCGTTTGATTTTTTCCAGCAGTTCGGAGACTACTGGGAGGAGCGGGGCTGGCAGCGGATCGGCCATCAGCTCGAAGATCTGTTCACCCGGCTGTGGTCGTTCCTCGAGGAATGCGGGCCTCCGGCACTGGAGCCGGATCTTGCGCTGGGCCTCATGAAATACGACTATTTCCTGAACCACAAGTACAAGCCGCGCGCCGTGTGGTGGGAGTTTCAAATGGACAAGCGGGAGCATGCCGCCTGGCTGCGCCGTCTGGCCGAGCGTCCGGAGGACGTATCCCCCTCGTTCGCCGCGGCGGGGCCGGACGAGAAGCTGCTGCAGAAACACGCCGTGATCGAGCGGCTGCCGTTTGATCTCGCCGCCTGGCTGGAAAATGGCGAATTTTCGCGAAATGTCGAAACACTGCTGGTTGTCTGCTACGGCCTGGGCGATGCAGGAACATCGGCGCATATGCTGCGTATCCAACCGGGCAGGGAGAATCATGCGAAAGGTGGTTAAAGAAGGGAAACGCGCGAAAATGTCGAATCTTTGCAGTGACAACCGAATAGCTGTGCACCAAGCTGATAAAGGCAAACCATATGAAAATATGGGACGCAAAGCCACGGGTCTAAGGCGGAATGCTATGACAGCCGGGCTGCCGGAGTTTGTGCAATCTGTGACGCAGACTGCCTTCATGAGCTTGGAGGCAGTTTTTTGCGGTCCGGTGTTTGCGTCCCCGCCTACGGGGGAGGAACATGTCGGATAGAACGCTTGCGAGGAAAGCATTCGATTGGAAAGGGGGAATTGATGTCATTCTGGCGGCGGCATCCGTCGCCTTGATGATCTTGCCGGCGATGCCTGCTTTTGTGTCCGGTTCCGGGTGGGCCGGATGTTTTCTGCTTCTTCTCTTGCGGCGGGCGGGCTTTCGCTTCGCCGCGGCTGCGGCGCTGGCGGCTGCGGCGGCCGGTTTCTGGCTCGGAGACCGTCCCTGGACCGTCTTCCTTGCCGTTCTCGAGATCGCGCTGCTCGCCGCATGGCTCAGGCGCGGCCGGGACGATCTGCTGCCCGCGGAGCTGGGCTACCAGCTGATCATTGCCGCGCCGTCCGCGCTGCTCATGGCGCTTACGGACGGTGGAACGGCCGCCGGTGCGGCGATGGCGGCTTCCGGCAGCCTCGTCGCCGGCGCGGCGTCCGCGCTGCTGGCCGATTTCCTGCATCATTATCGGCCGTTCGCCCGCCAGGCCCGCGGATCGCAGGAGGCCTGCCGCGTACCGCTGCGGCGCATGATCGCGCACCTGGCGGCGTCTGCCGCCGTCGCGCCCGCCCTGCTGATCATCCTGACCGCCGGCCTGCCCGGCATGTTCGACATCCTGCCGGCTCCGGCGATGGCGGCGGTCGCCGCGGCGGCGGCCGTGCTGCCTGCGGCGCTCGGCGCGCTCTGGCTGTCCGGCCGGATATCGGGCGCGTTCGAGCGCCTGGCGTCGGCCATGAACGGCCTGCACCTGAAGCTGCGGCAGGGCGCGGAGGTTCGCTGGCCGGCCGGCGGCGCGGCGGAAGCGGCCGAGATCGCCGAGCATTGCCGGGTGGTCGCGGACCATCTCGCGGTCCAGTACGACGCGAACGAGCAGCTGACGGAATCGCTGCGGGAGCAATCCGCCCGGCTCCGCGCCTCCGAAGCGGCGCTCGAGCGGCTGTCCTACCACGATACGCTCACATCGCTGCCGAACCGGTTCTATTTCTACGAGCGGCTGCGCGCGATGATGGACGAACACAGGGGCCGCGGCGTCGGCCTCATGCTGCTCGACGTCGACCGGTTCAAGCAGGTGAACGACTCGCTCGGCCACGCTTCGGGCGACGAGATGCTGCGCATCATCGCGGGCCGCCTGCGCGAGCTGTGCGGGGACGAGGCGGTCATCTGCCGGCTTGGCGGCGACGAATTTGCCATCATGGTGCCGGGCAATTCGCGCGATGCGCTGAGCCGGCTCGGCGACGCCATTCTTGAAGCGGCCGCGGAACCGGTGCGCGTGGGCGACAAGGAGCTGTACGTCGGCGCCAGCATCGGCATCAGCCTGTACCCCGACGACGCGGTCCGGGTGGAGGAGCTGGTCCGGAACGCGGATACCGCGATGTACACGGCGAAGGAAGCGGGCGGGCGGCGGTACGAGTTTTATTTCAGCTCCATGAAGGAACAGGTGTCCGAGCGGCTCGAAATGGAGACCAGCCTGCACAAGGCGCTGGAGCTCGGACAGTTCGAACTGTTCTACCAGCCGAAAATGGATGCGGACGGACTACAGACGTTCGGGTTCGAGGCGCTGATCCGCTGGTACCGCCCGGGCCGGGGTTACGTCCCGCCTGATCTGTTCATTCCGCTCGCGGAAGAGACGGGCGTTATCCAGGCGATCGGCGACTGGGTGTTGCGGACGGCCTGCAGGCAGTGCGTGGAGTGGCACAAAGCCGGGTATCCGCCGGCGGTCGTAGCGGTCAACGTCTCGACCCGGCAATTCGAGGACCCGAAATTTGTCGAACAGGTGGAAGACATTCTCGAGGAGACGGGCATGCGGCCGGAATGGCTTGAGCTCGAAATTACGGAGAGCTTCCTTCAGCGGGACAAGAACACCGTCATCGACATGCTGAAGCAGCTGAAGGACCGCGGCATCCGCATTTCGATCGACGATTTCGGCACGGGCTACTCGTCGCTGTCCCAGCTGAAAAATCTGCCGATCCACGCCGTGAAAATCGACCGCACGTTCATCCGGCACATCGACACCGACAGCATGAACGCGTCGATCGTATCGGCCATCATGGCGCTCGCCCACAGCATGAATCTGCGCGTCGTCGCGGAAGGCGTCGAGACGGAAGCCGAGCACCGGCTGCTGCGCAAGATGCATTGCGACGAGCTGCAAGGCTATTATTTCAGCGCGCCGCTCCGGGCGGAGGAGGCGCTGCCATATCTCCGGCTGATGCGGGATCCGGCCGGCAGAAAACAACGCGGCGCCGGCGATGCCGATGCCGATGACGCACATATCATGCGGCATTAGGGATGCCGCGGAATTGCAAGATCAAACATAACCGATGCGCCGGTGCGGCGCTGCCTGACGCTGCAGTGTGGGATGCACGCTGCAGCGTCTCTGCTTGGGGCGAGGCTGTACCGTGGTATGCACGTTACAGTCCCGCCGGCGGGGCTTTGCGCAGGGCTGTAGCGTGGCATGCACGCTGCAGGCGCCCCGGCGGGCCTCTGCGCGCCGCTGTAGCGCGGTATGCACGCTACAGGCGCCCCGGCTTTGCTCCACGCACCGCCACGTTCATAGCAGCCGTACCGAATCGGGACTGTCCGCATGGACGGTCCCTATTTTGTCGACGGCATGCCCTTTCCGCTTTCCGAAAACGTTCTTCACCATCCGCCACAAAGTCCCCCCTTTCGCCTCCCGGTCATAAAAAACGTTCGTCGTGGGAATATTTAACTTCGTGACTTTACCTGAAATTACGACATCGATTACGGGAGGACTCATGATTCTGAACGAGGATCAGCTTCGGCGCAGGGCGCGGGAGCTGGCTTTGACGCATACGTTGTCCGGCGGCGGACTGCGCGCATCATCCGCCTTGATCCGCGGATTCGACCGCGACGCTACGGAAGTTCGGGAATACGCGCTCAGACTTCAGCGGGAGGGACAAAGCGGGACGAGACCGGCCGAAGAATGGCTGCTCGATCATGCGGACTTCATCGCCGAACAAACCCTTCATATCCGCAAAATGATCCGCAGAGACGAAACGCGCCGCCTGCCCGCGCTGTCCGGCAGCCGGGAGCTGCGCGTACTGTCGCTCTGCGCAGATTATCTGGAGCATACGGACGGCCTGTTCGACGCCGATCTGCTCGCCGCGTATGCGGACGCGTATCAGGACATCGCCGTCCTGACGATCGGCGAGGTCGCGATGATGCCGCTGTTTGTCCGCATCGCGGTCATCCGGCGGCTGGCCGGCCTGGTCCGCACATTGAAAGAACGCCGTGAGGCGGGGGATCGAATCGACCGCATTCTGGAACCGTTCGCGGAGAAAACGCCCTCGGCGACTGCCATCCGGGATGCGCTGGACAGCGCCGGCGAGACGCTGCCGCTCTCCGGTCCGACCATCGTCCATCTCGTCGACCGGCTCGGCGAAATGGCCGAATACGCGGGCGACGTGCGGGAATGGCTCGTCTGCCGGCTCGACCCGGAACAGGAAAGTCTGGAGCGGATCATCGCGCACGAGCACAGGCTGCAGGCGTCGTACGAAGTGTCGGCGAGCCACGCGATCCAATCGCTGCGGCGGCTGGACCGCCTGGACTGGAGCGGCATGTTCGAGCGGCTCTGCCATGTCGACCGGGTGCTCCGGACGGAGGCGGCGGGCACGTACCCGCTGCTCGACGCTTCCAGCCGGCAGGTGCTGCTCGGCCGGGTGCAGGTGCTGGCCCGACGCATGCGCGTGCCCGAGACGCTGGCGGCGAAACAGGCGGTGGAACTTGCCGCCCGCTATGGCGAGCGCCCGGATCGCGCCGGTCAACAGGTGCGGGCCGACGTGACGCAGGCCGGGAAGGCCGATGCGCTGCGGACCGGCCAGGCCGAGGAGCAGCAGGATTGCCAGGACGGCGGCATCCTGCCGCGCCCGGCCTACGCGGCGTATTACCTGCTCGATCCGCGCGGCGTCCGGGCGCTCTGGCGCGCGCTGAAACTGTGCGCGAAGCCACGCGCCATGCCCCGGGCGGCGATCAAACAGATGCGCCTTCCCGCTTACTTCGGCGCGCTGGCCGGCGTTTTCGCCGTCCTGTGGGCGCTCGCCGTCTGGCTGGCTGCGCCCGCTTTCGGCGCCTCCGGCGGACAGGCCGTCCTGGCCGCGGTGACGGCGCTTCTGCTCGCGTTTCCGGCGAGCGAATGGGCCGTGCAGATCGTGCACCAGTCCATCTGCGCGTACTGCCAGTCGCGGCCGCTGCTGCGCTACGACTATTCCACGGGCATTCCGGATGACGCCGCGGCGATGGTCGTCGTGCCGGTGATCTGGACCAGCCCCTCGCAGGTTCGCGAGAGCGCCGAGCGCCTCGAACTCCATTATCTCGCCAACCGGGACCCGAACCTGCATTTCGCGCTGCTCGGCGATTTCGCCGATGCGGACGCGGAGACGAAGGAAGAGGACCAGGCGATCGCCGATGAAGCCGTCCGCGCCATCGAGGCGCTCAACCGGGCATACGGCTCGGAAGGCGGTTCGACATTTCACGTGTACATCCGGCGCAGAACCTGGAACGAAGCGGACAAAGTCTGGATGGGCTGGGAGCGGAAACGCGGCAAGCTGGTCGAATTTGCGGATTTGCTGCGCGGCGAATCGAACACGTCTTACGCCGTGCGCGTCGGCGATCCGTCGGTGCTGCCCGGCATCCGCTACCTCATCACGCTGGATGCCGACACGCAGCTCCCGATCGGCGCGGCGCAGCGGATGATCGGGACGATGCATTACCCGTACAACCGTCCGCGGCTGAACAAGGAAGGCACGCGCGTGGAGGAAGGCTACGGCGTCCTGCAGCCGCGCATCGGCGTCAGCCACGAATCGGCGATGCGTTCCCGGTTCGCCAGACTCTGGTCCGGCGAACCGGGCATCGATCCTTACGCGTTCGCCGTGTCGGACCCGTACCAGGACGGTCTGGACGTCGGGATTTTTACGGGCAAAGGCATCATCGACGTCGACGCGTTCCGCGCGGTGCTCCGCGAGCGCATTCCGGACAACCGGGTGCTGAGCCACGATCTGCTGGAAGGCGGCTTCCTGCGCAGCGGGCTGCTGCCCGACATCGAGCTGGTGGACGGCCATCCGGCGACGTTCAGCGCCTACCAGCACCGGCAGCACCGCTGGATACGCGGGGACTGGCAGCTGCTGGGCTGGCTGCGCCGCACGGCGGAAGACCGCAGCGGGCGGAAGCGGCGCGTCGACCTGTCGCCGCTGACGCGCTGGCAGATCACCGACAATCTGCGCCGCAGCCTGCTCACCCCCGGGCTGCTCGTGCTGCTCGTGCTGACCATGCTCCTGCCGGCCGGATCCGGAACGGCCGTCGCCGTCATCGCGCTGGCGACGCTGGCGATGCCGGTGTGGCGCGCGCTCGCCGCGCCCGGGCGGCTCATCCACCGTCCGTCCGTCCTCGCCATAGCCGCCGGGCAGTCGCTGTCGGCGCTCGCGACGCTGCCCTATCAGGCGGTCATGACCGTCGACGCGATCGCCCGGGCGCTCTACCGGATGGCCGTCTCCCGCCGGAAACTGCTGGAATGGATCAGCTCGGCGGAAGTCGAGCGGCTCAGCCCGCGCCGGTTGATGGGGCTGGAATGGGGGCTTGCGCTTGCCATCTCGACCGGAATCCTGGCGTTTTTCGCCGCTTCGCCCGCCCAGACGGCCATCGGCCTTTCGCTTGCCGCGATCTGGGCGGCGGCTCCCGTCGTCATCGGCTGGCTGGACAAGTCCGCTCCGGCCGGCGAAGACGGATTGACGGAGGCGGAACGGAACGAACTGCGGAAGCTGGCCGCGGATATCTGGCGCTTCTATGAAGACTACACGACGGAGCGGGACAACTGGCTGCCGCCGGACAACGTGCAGATCGATCCGCCGGTCGGCGTCGCCCACCGCACGTCGCCGACGAACATCGGCATGCTGATCGCCTGCACGGTGACGGCGCGGGATTTCGGGTTCATCGACACGCCCGGCATGATCGAGCGGCTGGAGCGGACGATCGGCACGGTCGAGCGGATGGAAAAATGGAACGGCCACCTCTACAACTGGTACAACACGGAGACGCTTCGTCCGCTGCCGCCGCAATACGTGTCGACCGTCGACTCGGGGAACCTGATCGGCTGCCTGATCGCCGCGAAGGAAGGGCTCGCCGAGTGGCTCAGGCGCGATTATCCGGACGGAGAAGCGGAGGAGGGCGCCGGTAAGCGCATGGCGTCGACCACCGGGGAACGGGAGCCGTCCGCGCCGCGCGGACCGGAGCGGCTGCAGCCGGTGACGGCCGATCTTGAGGCGTCGGCGGAACCGGTCGGCGCGTACGGCTTGTCCCGCCCGCAGGCCGAAACCGGCGATTGGGCAGCCCGCGGACGCCGGCTCATCGAGCGGATGGAGGCGCTCATCGCGGGCACCGATTTCCGGCCGCTGTTCGATCCCGCAACCAAGTTGTTCAGCCTCGGCTGCCACACCGCAACCGGGGAGAAAGAGACGATTCTTTACGATCTGCTCGCCTCGGAAGCCCGGCAGGCGAGCTTCATCGCGATCGCGCTCGGACAGGTGCCCGTCTCGCACTGGTTCAAGCTCGGCCGCGCCATGACCCGGACCGGCGGCGGCAAGGCGCTCGTCTCCTGGTCGGGCACGATGTTCGAATATTTGATGCCGCCGCTGCTCATGCGCACCTACGCAGGGACGGTCTGGGACGCCACCTACCGCGCCGTCATCCGCAAGCAGGCGGAGTACGCGCGGCTGCGCGGCGTGCCGATGGGCATTTCGGAGTCGGGCTACTATGCGTTCGACTTCCAGATGAACTATCAATACCGGGCGTTCGGGGTGCCCGGCCTCGGGTTCAAGCGCGGCCTTGAGACGGATCTCGTCGTCGCGCCTTACGCCACGGTCATGGTGCTGCCCTACGAGCCGCGGCTCGCGATGGATGAACTGAGGAAAATGGAAGCGCTCGGCGCGCGCGGAGAATACGGCTACTACGAAGCGATCGATTGCACCCGCGAACGTCTGCCCGAGGGCAAAACGAACGTCGTGATCCGCAGCTTCATGGCGCACCACCAGGGCATGATGCTGCTCACCCTCGGCAATCTGCTGCTGGATTCCAGCATGGTGGACCGCTTCCATGCCGACAAGCGCGTCCGCTCCGCCGAGCTGCTGCTGCAGGAGCGGGTGCCCGAACGTCCGGCGCTTGTGCTGCACGCGGCCGCCGCGCCGCTCCGCATGCAGGATCCGGACCAGCGGCTGAAGGCGCCGCAGCGGACGTTCCGCACGCCGCATCCGCCGCATCCGGAAGTATGCGTGCTGTCGAACGGGTCCTTCACGACCGTCGTCACCGCCTCCGGGAACGGCTTCATGCGCAGCGACGGGTTGGCGGTGACGCGCTGGCGGGAAGACGCCTGCGCCGACGAGTGGGGAAGCGGCGTCTATATCCGCGATGTCGAGGGGGAGACGGTCTGGTCGGCCGCATGGCACCCGACCGGTTCGGCCGGGGACGAATACGCGGCGGAGTTCTCGCTGGAGCAGGCGCGGTTCATGCGCCGGGACGGCGACATCCGGACGACGATGGATATATGCGTCTCGGCCGAAGGAAACGCGGAAATCCGCCGGATTACGATCACGAACCTGGGCGAAACCGCCCGGCTGCTCGAGGCGACGACCTTCGTCGAACTGGCCTTGGCCGAACCGGCGGCGGACGCGGCGCATCCCGCGTTCAGCAAGCTGTTCATCGAAACGTCGTTCGATGAAGGGCAGGAAGCGCTGCTTGCCCGGCGCAGACCGCGGAGTGGCGGCGACCGGCCGGTCTGGGCGGTGCACGGACTCATTCCGTGCGGGGAATCGGTCGGTCCGATCGAATACGAGACCGACCGGGCGCGGTTCATCGGGCGCGGCGGGTCGATGCGGGAACCGCAGGCGATCCGTTCGCGGCTCACCGGCACGGTCGGCGCGGTGGTCGACCCGATCTTTGCCGTGCGCAGGCGATTTTCCGTGCAGGCGGGCGGCCAGGTGAAATTGATCGTCGTCACGGGGACGGCCGCATCGCGGGAGGAAGCGCTCGAGCTGTACGGCAGATTCAGCACGGCGCAGCAGGTGGAGCGCGCCTTCCAGCTCGCCTGGACGCGCAGCCGGATCGAGCTGCATCACCTGCACATGCAGTCGGCGGAAGCTTCGCTCTGCCATGTCCTGGCGGGGCGCGTGCTGTATACGCCGCCGCTGCAGGCGGAGCGGGCCGAGGCGCTTGGCCGCGGCCCGTTCAGCCAGTCCGAGCTGTGGCCGCTCGGCATTTCCGGCGATCTGCCGATCGTACTTGTGCTGGCGCAGGATACCGCGGGCACGGCGACGGCGGCGGAGCTCATTCGCTGCCACGAATGGCTGCGCCGCGGCGGCATCGTGTTCGATCTGGTGTTCCTGATCGAATCGCCAGGCGGTTACCAGCAGGAATTGCGCGACCGTCTCACGCGGCTGATCGAACAGTCCGTGCCGCGCATGTACGACGACCGTCCGGGGCATACGTACGCGCTGAGTGCCGATCAGCTGCGGGAAGAGGATAAGCGGCTGCTCGCCGCCTCCGCCCGGATCATCCTCCGCCTGGACGGGTCCAGCCTGCGCGCGCAGCTGCGCATCATGTCCGCGGCGGCCAAGGCGGCTGCGCCGGCATTTGTGCCGGCGGCCGCGGACGCCGAAGCGGCGGATGTCGACGCCGGTCTGGCGGAAGAGGCGCGGGAAGGGCTGGTGCTGTGGAACGGCTGGGGCGGTTTTGTCCCGGACGGTTCCGAGTACCGGATCGTGCTGCCCGAACGCAAAAGCCTGCCCGCTCCCTGGTCGAATGTGGCGGCGAACCCGGACTTCGGCTTCCTGATCACCGAGCGCGGCACGGGCTACACCTGGTTCCGGAACAGCCGCGAGTTCAAGCTGACGCCCTGGTCGAACGATCCGGTGCTCGATCCGGCCGGGGAAGCGTGCTACATCCGCGACGAGGAGACGGGGCGGTTCTGGTCGATCACCCCGGCGCCGGCCGGCGGTCCGGGCGCGGCGGTCGTCTCCCACGGCCGCGGGTATTCGCGGTTCGAGCGCCGATGCTTCGGCATCCGCCAGACGATGACGGTGTTCACCGCGCGGCACGATCCCGTGAAAATTACGGAGATCCGCCTCGTGAACACGGGGAACCGGCGGCGCCGTCTGTCCGTTACCGGGTATGTCTCCTGGGTGCTCGGCGTCAGCCGGGAAAACGGCGCGCCGTACATCGGGTCGGAATGGGACGGCAGGGCGCTGTACGCCCGCAACGCCTGGCAGGAGACGTTCCGGTCCGAGACGGCGTTTCTCGGCATCGCCGCGGATGAAGGCGAAGGCGGGCCGGCCGTCTGCACGGCCGACCGGCGCGAATTTATCGGCCGGGGCGGCAGCATGGCCGAGCCGGCGGCGATGAAGCGCCGGACCCTGTCGGGGGCCGTGGGCCGGTTCGCCGACAACTGCGGCGCCGTGCAGCTGGTGATCGAGCTGGAACCGGGCGCCGAGCGGACGGTATGCCTCCTGCTCGGCTGCGGCCGGGATATTGAAGAAGCGCGGGCGCTCGTCTCGGCGTATGCGAACGTGGAGCGGTGCAGGGATGCTTTCGGCGAAGCGGCGGGCTTCTGGGCGGAGACGCTCGGACAGCTCCGGGTCGCAACGCCCGATCCCGCGATGGATATGCTGCTGAACGGCTGGCTGCTCTATCAGACGCTCTCCTGCCGGATGTGGGCGCGCTCCGCCTTCTATCAGTCCGGCGGCGCGTACGGCTTCCGCGACCAGCTCCAGGATTCACTGGCGCTGCTGCATACCCGGCCGGATCTGACGCGCAAGCAAATTCTGATCCACGCCGCCCATCAGTACCGGGAAGGCGACGTGCAGCACTGGTGGCACGAGGAGACAAAGCGGGGCGTCCGTACCCGCTATTCGGACGACCTGCTCTGGCTGCCCTACGCGACCGCGCGCTATGTGCTGCACATGGGCGACATGAGCTTGCTGGACGAGACGCGGCCGTTCCTGGTCAGCGAGGAGCTGGGCGAAGGCGAGCATGAGCGCTACGAGCAGACGGTCGAATCGGACGAAGCCGGCACGGTCTACGAGCACTGCCTGCGCGCGATCGGCCGCGCGCTCCGCTTCGGCAGCCACGGCCTGCCGCTCATGGGCATCGGCGACTGGAACGACGGGATGAACAGCGTCGGCAGCGAAGGCCGGGGCGAGAGCGTCTGGCTCGGCTGGTTCCTGATCACGGTGCTGGATCTGTTCTCGCGGGTATGCGAACGGCGCGGCGACGGTGTCCGGGCCGCCGAAATGCGGCGGACGCGGGAGTCGCTTGCGGAGGCGCTGAACCGGCACGCGTGGGACGGCGAATGGTACCGGCGGGCGTTCACCGACGGCGGCGAATGGCTCGGCACGAACGGCGGGCGCGAATGCCGCATCGACGCGATCGCCCAGTCATGGTCCGTCATTTCGGGCGGCGCGCCGCCCGAGCGGGCGCTGCGGGCGATGCAGTCGTTCGACCGCGAGCTGGTCGATCGGACGGCACTGGTCGCGCGGCTGCTGACGCCGCCGTTCGACACGACCGATCCGTCGCCCGGCTATATCCAGGGCTATCCGCCCGGCATTCGGGAGAACGGCGGCCAGTACACGCACGGCGTCATCTGGAGCATCGTCGCCTGGGCCGTCCTGGGCGACGGGGACAAGGCGTTCGAGTTGTTCGATCTGCTGAACCCGATCCGGCACACCTCGTCGCCCCGCGACATCGGCGTGTACCTCGGCGAGCCGTATGCCATGGCGGCGGACGTATACATGTCGAATCCGTACCGCGGCCGGGCAGGCTGGACGTGGTACACGGGCGCCGCCGGCTGGATGTACCAGGCCGGGCTTGAGTGGATTCTCGGCATCCGCAGGGAAGGCAGCCGGCTGTTCCTGGAACCGCGGATTCCGGCGGGATGGCCGGGCTATTCGGCCGAGTACCGGTACGGCGGCAGCGTGTACGCGATCGAGGTGCGGAATCGGCAGTCCGGCGGTACCGGGCCGGGCCTTACGGTCGACGGCAAGCCGGTGCCGGCGGAGCCGGGGGCCGATGCGGCCGGCCATTCGCCGGCATCGGCGACGGCCGCGCCCGGCGGCTGGCATGTCGCCCTCGTCGACGACGGCGCCCGGCACGAAATCGTGCTGCAGTTGTGACGGCACGTCCCTGCCCCTATGCGGGGCGGGGATTTTGTTTGTCCGGGCCGGCCGGCCGGCGGGCTCTGACCAAAACCCGGCTGGAAAACAATGCGGCGCAACGGCATAATGGGTCATACCGGATGCCCCGCAAACGAAGAAAATACTTCGCAAACGGCGGCACCACGCTGGCGGCGAAGCCGGATCAAGCATCACAATCGGATCAGGTGCCGCAATCGGAGCAACACTATGTACGGAACAATTTCCCGAACCGGGGACATCGCAACCGGAGACAAGATCATCGGAGAGAAGATTCCGCACACGGATACTGCATCGGAGGAGAACATAGGAGGAGCATCCATGCGATCGGAGCACCATGTCGGAAAGGGGCTGAGGCATCATGAATGGCGGTGTCGATCTGTATCTGCTTGCCGGCGTCAAGACGTGGCCGACCTATTTCCGGGAACCGGCGGAACGGCTGAAGGCGATGAGCATCGAGGCGGGGTATGCGGACGCTGACGTACACGTGTTGTACCCGTACGGCGACCATACGATCCCGCTGCACCGCCAGCTGCGGGAAGTGACGCGGGATGTGGCGCGCAGGCTGGCGCTCGCGGCTGACAATCTGCAGCCTGCCATCGACCGGCTGGGCGATTTGCAGATGGAAGCTGCCGGCGAGTATGCATCGGCCGAAGGCTCGCCGCGGCACGGCGCAGCCGCGCAACCGGCCGAGCCCCGAAGCAGCGCGGTTGAGGCGCCGGCGGAGCCGATCGTCGAGGCGATCCGCGAGCGTTCGGCGGGCCGCGTCGTCGTGCTGATCGGCCACAGCGGCGGCGGCGTCGCCGCTTACCATGCGGGGCGGCGCCTGCTGGCCGAGGGCGCCGTGCGCGACTGCCGAATCGTCCAGATCGGCTCGCCGAAGGTGCGCATCCATCCCGCCTTGCGGGACCGGACGGCGTATTTCTATGCGACGGACGAACGCGGCCGCATCCGCGATCCGATCACGCGGCTCGGCACGTGGGGCGGCATCCGCAAAGCCGCCGCCGGCATTCCGGTCTGGGATTCGCGCCGGTGGGCGCCGGGCCATATCGCCGCCATCACGATCGACGGCGGGCACAAGGACTATTTTCAGCACGGGCCGTCCGGCGCGGCGGCGAAGACGACGAACCTGGAGCGAACGGCCGCGGCGGTCCTGGACTGGCTGGTCCGCTCGCTCCGGCCGGTACGGCCGCCTTCCCCGGCTCAGTAGCCTTTGTCGTAGTTGACGAGATTGATCAGCCGGTCCGTCTCTCCGCGCAGATAGATCTCCAGGTTGGCCGCGAACAGATCGGCGACCCGCTCTTTCAGCCGGTTCGTGTGGCCGGCGGTGTGCGGCGTCAGGATGACGTTGTCGAGCGCCCGGAGCGGATGCCCGGACGGCAGCGGCTCCTCCTCGAACACGTCGAGCCCGGCGCCCGCGATCCGGCGTTCGCGCAACGCTTCGACCAGCGCCTCCGTCTTGACGCTCGCGCCGCGTCCGACATTGATGAAGAACGCGGTCGGCTTCATCAGGCGAAAACGCGCTTCGTCGAAAATGCCGCGCGTCTCGGGCGTATCCGGCAGCACGTTCACGATATAGTCGCTCTCGGCGATCGCCTCGTCGAGCTTGTCCATTCCGTCCACCCGGTCGTAGGCGGGCTGCGGAGCGGGCGTGCGGCGGATGCCGATCGTGCGCATGCCGAAGGCGCGCGCCAGTTCGGCGATCCGTGTGCCGATGGCGCCGGCGCCGACGATGAGCGCCGTCCGTCCATACAGTTCCGACAGCTCGGACGGGCGGTGCCATTCCCCGGCCATCTGGCTGCGCACGGCGATATGGATGCCCCGCGTCAGGCCGAGCATGTGCGCGAGGGCCGTCTCCGCTACGGCGACCGAGTGCACGCCGGCGGCGTCGGTGAGCAGCACGCCGCGCTGCCGCAGCTTCTCGAGCGGCAGGCTGTCGATGCCGGCCGACCACGTCTGTACCCAGCGCAGCTTCGCACCTTCCTGCAGGCAAATTTCCGCGACCCGGTCGTTCCAGCCGCACACCGCTTCCGCATCCCGATAGACGTCAGGCCCGATTTCGGCCGAACGTCCGAAAACGATGGTGGCACCGGGCGCTGCCCGGCGGATTTTCTCCTGTTCTTCGGGGCCGAATCCGTGCAGGCACAGTATGGTTCCCATCGGTCTTGTCCTCCGTTTCTCGTGATGAATTCCTGAACATTATAGCACAACCGCAACACGGGCCGGGAAAATGGATGCGGGTGAACGATCGAAAAATCCGATTTTTCCGGCCAAGGAAGATGTTTTATAATGGGAATGTGCGAAATGCTTGCGTACAAGCAATAATTTGCAAAGGACGTGAAACGATGGTCGGATTGGAGACGCCGTTTGAACACAAAGGGCTCAAGCTGCGCAACCGGATCGTCATGCCGCCCATGTGCCAGTACTCGGCGCACGGCCAGGACGGCATGCCGACGGAATGGCATTATGTCCATTATGTATCCCGCGCGGTCGGCGGCACCGGGCTGATCATCATCGAGATGACGAACGTCGAGCCGGCCGGCCGCATTTCGAACCGCTGCCTCGGTCTCTGGTCGGACGATCATGTGCCGGCGTTCCGCCGCATCATCCGCGCGTGCCAGGAGCACGGCGCGAAGGTCGCGATCCAGATCGCGCACGCCGGCCGGAAGGCGGAGGACGAGCCGGTGCCCGTCGGTCCGATGGCCGAAGCCTACAGCGAGCGGTACAGAACGCCGCGCGCCCTGACGACGGAGGAAGTGAAAGGGCTCGTGGTCAAATTCGCCGAGTCGGCCAGACGGGCGGTGGAAGCCGGAGTCGATGCCGTCGAGCTGCACGGCGCGCACGGTTACCTGATCCACCAGTTCCTCTCGCCGTATTCGAACCGGCGCGACGACGAATACGGCCGCGACCGCGTATTGTTCGCCGAAGAAGTCGTCCGGGCCGTCAAGGCGGTGCTGCCGCCCGACATGCCGCTGATCTTCCGGCTGTCGGCCGTCGAATACGTCGACGGCGGCTACGACATCGACTACTCGATCGATTTCGGCAAGCGGCTCAAGGCGGCGGGAGTCGATATCTTCGATGTCTCGTCGGGCGGCGAGGGCAAGCCGGGCAAACGGAAACCTTCGGACACGCCCGGCTTCCAGGTGCCTTACGCCCGCGCGTTCAAGGAAGCGCTCGGCGTTCCGGTCATCGCCGTCGGCCGGCTGGACAATCCGCAGGTGGCGCAGATGGTGCTCCGGAACGGGGATGCCGATCTCGTCGGCGTCGCCCGCGGCATGCTGCGGGATCCGTACTGGTCGCTGCATGCGATCCGGGAGACGACCGGGCTGTCCAAGGAGATCGCCCCGAAACAGTACGAACGCGGATTCTGATGCACACCGGCGCGGCAAGGGGCTTTCGCGGAAGCGGGGTCCCTTTTTTCATGCGGATTCGCTTTTTCTCCCGAATAGGCGTATAATGGCAGGAACGCCCCGGGTCGCCAAGGCATGCGCGCGTCCGGTTGTGGCCGGTGCCGCATGCCCCCTGAGGGCAAGGGAGGAAAAAAGAATTGTCAGGAACTCAACTTTCGCACCTAGAAAATCAATGTAAAACCAATTGTGGAGCGGGCTTAGGGTCTGTTGAATAGCCAGCTTGCCAAAATAGAAAAACACCGCTTCGTTTGGTAAAGTGAGAGTGACGACTT
>NZ_QEWA01000014.1:0-20371 GCF_003390775.1 Thermobacillus sp.
TTTTGTTCTGGCGCATGGTTGGTTGCTTGTGGTACCATGTTGCTAGGGACACTTCCTCTCGTTGGTTATTCGTGGTGGTTTAACCTTAGACAAGAGGCTTGCAGTGTCCTGTTTATTTTGCAAAAAATTAGCAACTTTTTATGACGAAGAAACACTATCACGACACGGATCTTTCAACTTTTGATAAGGTTACTTTCCGATTTCATGTTCAAGATTTTCAAATCTATTCGGTTACTATTGCCGAAAATGTATTGATGAGAGAAATTCAGAATAAACAAGAAGACGAGAAAATTGTATGGGATGCATTAGAAAAATGCGGATTAGCAGATAAAATACGAACTTTACCGAATCAAATACACACTATACTTACTAATGAATTTGATACAGACGGAGTTCTCTTCTCTGGAGGTGAACTACAGAAGCTTGCTTTAGCTAGAGTACTAGCAAAAAACTATGATATCGTTATTTTGGATGAACCTTCAAGTGCAATGGATCCTGTGTCGGAAAGCGATATCCTCGGTCGAATAATTACTTTACTGAAAGGTAAAACACTAATAGTTATTACTCATCGAATGTCTTTCCTAGAAAAGTTTGATCGAGTATATGTCATTCAGAATGGGACCATAACCTCAAACGAAAACCATCAAGATGCTGGTAATTTTTAGTTAAGTTCGATGACTAACGAGAGGTGTTTTTAAATGATGAGTGAAGAAAATAACCAAATGAATATCAATCTGTTTGAAAGAGCTATAGAAATATCCAGTCAGACTGATTATATCTCTGCTTCCATATTAGCAAGAAAACTTAATATACCATTTGAAGATGCAATACCTTTATTTGATAGGTTAAAATCAGAAGATTATATAAGTGAACAAGCTTGGAGTACTGGTAAAAAAATAGATCAAGTATTGGTAAATGCTCTTGAAAAAACATCTAATTCAAAGAGAAATGTAATTACAGTTAGAGTAACTGATAAAGTCCTCGAGATACTTGACGATCTCGTCTCATTTTCAATTTCTCAAAGCAGATCTGAGGCTGCCTATATGTTAATTGTTGAGGGTATAAAAGCTCAGGCTGGTGCGTTAGGAAAGCTAATTGATAAAAGGGATCAAATTAAGTCCCTAAAAAAAGACATTTTACTTTCAGCTCCTGAGTTAAAAAATTTTGGGCTATAATAAAATGAAATGTTGATGTAAGTCTTCTTTATTTTTAGTTTCCGTGGTTTTGGTGCCTTTGCATCTCTCTCAAGGATCTCTTTGAATTGATTTGACCGCAAGATATGCACATTAAAGCGTGTGAGGGGATATCCGCGTCTTCGTGAAACATGATCGGTACGCTACCTTATCAGCACTTTGGCAATCGCGTTTGGTTACTTCCGGACACTGGCACTTTCTCTTCGTCGCGTAATCCTCCTACTCCCCATCCAATGTATGTTGAAGTGACGGTTGTGTCTAATGGATAAGGGGACTTTAGTAGCTTCTGCGCCTCACACTGCCGATAGCCGCCGGCACAGCCGCACCAGGCGGAGCCGGATCAGCCGCCCGAAGCGTTCCGCGCCTCGATCGCTTCCTTGATCCGCTCCAGCAGCTTCGGCCCGATCCCCTTCACCCGCGCGAGGTCGTCGATGCTGCGGAACGGCCCGTTCCGCTCCCGGTCCTCGACGATCGCGCGGGCTTTGGCGGGGCCGATGCCCGGCAGCTCGTCCCATTCCGCTTCGGTCGCGCGGTTGATGTCGAAGCCGCCGGCTGCGGGCGCGGATCCCGACGCGGCATCGGGAGAGCCGCCGGAAGCACCCGCATCCCCGGAAAGCGGAACCCCGGCCGTGCCCTCCGCGCCGGATCCCGAGCCCGCGGGTTCCCCGTCCGAGGCCGGTTCGGCCCCATCCGATTCCGCATCCGAACCGCCGCCGTTCCGTCCGGCCGCCGATGGCGGCACCGCACCGGAGGAACCGGCATGGCCCGCATTCATTTTGTCATTTTCCCCGGCGGATGCGGCCAGCCGTTCGTTCACGGGCCGCCAGTCCGGCGGGAGCCGATCCGGCTTCTCGTCCCTGAACGCGCCCCACAGGAGCCCGGCGGCGAGCAGCAGCAATCCCGCGGAAGCCAGCATCCGGGGCTGCGTCAACGTCCGCATCATCCTGTCAACCTCCTCCATTTCGGCCGAATCATCAACGCAGACATGCGGGAAAATCACTCCATATCCGCCGACATGCGCGACATTCACACCATTCCGCAGACATGCTCGACAATAGCGCCATGCCGTAAAACACTCAAACCATGCTACGCCATCCCACAGACACGCGGGACATGCACGCCATCCCGCAGCCATGCGCGACATTCACTCCCTTCCAGTACCCTGCAGACAATGGCTTCAATCCGGAGACCTGCACGATACCCGTTCCTTCCTGAACGCCGTGCCGACATTCGCGCGCCTTCGTGTCATGTCGGACAATCGGGCGGGCATATGGTGATGAGAGCAGGCTTTTCAGCGGAAGACGACGGCGCCAGCCGTTTCGCCGAACACGGACGGGAGGGGTAAGCGTTGAATGTAGGGTTTATCGGAACGGGCAGCATGGGCGGCATGCTGGTGGAAGCGTTCATCCGTTCCGGCGCGCTGCCGCCGGAAGCCATCAAAGTGGCGAACCGGACGCACGCCAAGGCGGAGCGGCTCGCCGAACGTCATCCGGGCCTCACCGCCGTCCGCTCGAACGCGGAGGCCGCCGCCGGGCGCGACATCGTCTTCCTGTGCGTCAAGCCGCTGGACTTCAAAACGGTCATCGATGAAATAAGGGCCAGCGTGCAGCCGGAACAGTTGATCGTCTCGATCACCAGTCCAGTGCTTCTGGCCCATCTGGAAGAATGGCTTCCCTGCCGGGTCGCCAAAGTGATTCCGAGTATTACGAATATGGCGCTCAGCGGCGTGACGCTCTGCATCTACGGCAGCCGCATCGAGCCGGAACAAATGGCGATGCTGGAGGGGCTGCTGTCGCACATCAGCCAGCCGATCCGCATCGACGAGAAATATACGCGCGTCGTCTCCGACCTGTCGAGCTGCGGCCCGGCCTTCATGGCGTTCGTCCTGCGGCGCTTCGTCGACGCCGCGGTCGAGGAGACGGGCATCGGCCGGGAAGATGCCGAGCGGCTGGCCGCCGGCATGCTGCTCGGCACGGGGCGGCTGCTGACCGGCGAAGGACTCTCGGCCGATGAACTGATCCGCCGGGTGAGCGTGCCGGGCGGCATCACCGCCGCCGCGCTGAAACAGCTCGACACGGAGCTGGACGGCGTCTTCAACCGGCTTATCCGGACGACGCACGCCAAGTTCCGGGAAGATCTGGCGAAAGTCGACCAGTCTTTCGCCGTGAAGCATTGACCTGACGCATCACGCGGTCAGTTCGCGACGATGTTGACGAGTTTGCCCTTGACGACGATGATCTTGCGCACCGTCTTGCCGGCCGTAAGTTCCTGCACCCGGGAGCTTTCCTTCGCCAGCCGTTCGAGCTCGTCTTCCGGCGCGTCCGCCGCCACCTTGACGCGGTCGACGATCTTGCCGTTCACCTGAACGACGATCTCGATCTCCTGGTCGACGGTCCAGGCTTCATCATATTCCGGCCACGGCTCGTAGGTGATCGTGTCGGAATGGCCCATCCGCTCCCATAGTTCTTCCGCGATATGCGGCGCGATCGGCGAGAGCAGTTGCAGGAAGTCGTTCATCGCCTTGCGCGGCAGCTTCTCGGCCTTGTACGCGTCGTTCACGAAGATCATGAGCTGGCTGATCGCCGTGTTGAAGCGGAGGTTCTCGTAGTCCTCCGTCACTTTCTTGATCGTCCGGTGCCAGGTGCGCTTGAACGCGTCATCCGCGTCTCCGTCGGTGATTTTCGGATTGAGATTGCCGTCTTCGCCGATGTAGAGCCGCCATACGCGGGAGAGGAAGCGGTAGGTGCCCTCGACGCCGTTCGTGTTCCACGGCTTCGTCGCCTCGAGCGGTCCCATGAACATCTCGTACATGCGGAGCGTGTCGGCGCCGTACTCGTTCACGATGTCGTCCGGGTTGATGACGTTGCCGCGCGATTTGCTCATTTTTTCGTTGTTCGTGCCGAGGATCATGCCCTGGTTCACGAGCTTCCGGAACGGCTCCTTCGTCGAAACGACGCCAATGTCGTAGAGCACCTTGTGCCAGAACCGCGCGTAGAGCAGGTGGAGCACCGCATGCTCGGCGCCGCCGATGTACAGGTCGACAGGCATCCAGTACTTCTCCTTCTCCTTCGAAACCAGCTCCTTGTCGTTGCCCGGGTCGATGTAGCGCAGGTAATACCAGCAGCTGCCCGCCCATTGCGGCATCGTGTTCGTCTCGCGGCGCGCTCTTTTCCCCGTCTCGGGATCGACCGTATTGACCCAATCCGTCGCGTTGGCCAGCGGCGATTCCCCCGTACCCGACGGTTTGATCTCGTCGAGATCCGGCAGAAGCAGCGGCAGATCCTCTTCCGGTACCGGCTTCATCGTGCCGTCTTCGAGGTGGAGAATCGGGATCGGCTCGCCCCAGTAACGCTGGCGGCTGAACAGCCAGTCGCGCAGCCGGTACGTCGTCTTGGCGCGGCCCTTGCCCTCCCGTTCGAGCCACTCGATCATCTTCGCTTTCGCTTCTTCATTATGCAAGCCGTCGAGCAGCCCCGAGTTCACGTGCGGACCGTCGCCGGTGAACGCTTCCTTCGTCACGTCGCCGCCCCGGACCACTTCGATGATCGGCAGATCGTACTTCTTCGCGAATTCCCAGTCGCGCTGGTCGTGGGCCGGAACGGCCATGATCGCGCCCGTGCCGTAACCGCCCAGCACGTAATCGGCGATCCAGACCGGAAGCTTCGCGCCATTCACCGGGTTGATCGCATAGGCGCCGGTGAACACGCCCGTCTTCTCCTTCGCGAGATCGGTCCGTTCGAGGTCGCTCTTGCGCGCCGCCGCTTCGCGGTAGGCTTCGACGGCCTCACGCTGGGCGTCGGTCGTAATTTTTTCGACCAGTTCGTGCTCCGGAGCGAGCACGCAGTAGGTCGCGCCGAACAGCGTATCCGGGCGGGTCGTGAACACGACGATCGACGCGTCATGCCCGTCAATCTCGAACGTCACTTCGGCGCCCTGCGATTTGCCGATCCAGTTCCGCTGCATTTCCTTGATGCTCTCGGGCCAATCCAGTTCCTCGAGATCTTCAAGCAGCCGCTCGGCGTACTCGGTAATCTTCAGCATCCACTGGTGCATCGGCTTGCGGATGACCGGATGGCCGCCGCGTTCGCTGACGCCGTTGATGACTTCCTCGTTCGCCAGCACCGTGCCGAGCGCCGGACACCAGTTCACCGGCACTTCGGCGACATAGGCGAGGCCTTTCTTGTACAGTTGGAGGAAAATCCACTGCGTCCATTTGTAATATTCCGGGTCGGTCGTGCTGATCTCGCGGTCCCAGTCGTACGAGAAGCCGAGAGACTTGATCTGCCGGCGGAAATTGTTGATGTTCTGCTCCGTGAAGCCGCGCGGATGCTCGCCCGTGTTCAGCGCGTGCTGCTCGGCCGGGAGACCGAACGCGTCCCAGCCCATCGGGTGGAGGACGTTGTAGCCGCGCATTCTCTTGTACCGGGCGACGATGTCGGTTGCCGTGTACCCTTCCGGATGGCCGACGTGCAGCCCCGATCCCGAAGGATACGGGAACATGTCGAGCGCGTAGAATTTCGGCTTGCTCGTGTCGTCATGCGTCTTGAACGTCTTGTTCTTCTCCCAGTACGCCTGCCATTTCGGCTCGATCGTCCGGGGATCGTAACCGTGCTGTCTCTCTTCCTTGCCCATCTCGCTAGCGTCTCCTTCCGTTGTTGACCGCCTTGAACTTAAAAAAGCCTTCGTCCATAGCGCATCTGCCAGGGACGAGAGGCTTCTCCCGCGGTACCACCCTAGTTGACAGCCGGCGTGCTTCGCCGCTGTCCACTCGAGGCCCTTAACGCGGGCCGTACGGCATCGCTGTCGGCGCGGGATTGCGCCGGTTCACGAATGCGGCTCCGAGGCGAGTTCGCGCGCCCACTGGTCCGGCTTGCACCAGCCGCCGGCTCTCTTCTTCCGGTGCGAATCGCACTACTGCTCCTCTTCACAGCCATAATCTGGTCATGAAACGGTTATCCCGATTATAGGGCAGCCGACCGCGCGTGTCAAGTTTGGTCGACGTCCCGGCCGACCGCGGAGACCGGACGGGAAGCCGTTTGTCGGGCGCTTGGCAAGCCGGCGGTCCGTGTGTTATGATGGGAACATATGTTCGTATTTTGATCTGGAGGCGGACATGCGACCGAACGTGGAACCGATGGCTGCGAAAACGATCTTGAACCGGGTGCGCGTCCCCGCCATGCCGTTCGACTGGTCGATCAATCCGTACCGCGGCTGCCAGCACGGCTGCAGCTTCTGCTACGCCCGAAGCACGCACACGTTCCTGGGACAGCCGGCGGACGACACGTTCCAGCGCCATATTTACTGGAAAGCGGGAGCGCCGGACATTCTCCGGAGGCAGCTGGCCCGCCTGGCGCGGCAGGGCAGGCTGCCGGACCATGTGGCGATCGGCACGGCGACGGATCCTTATCAGCCGCTGGAAGCGAAGGCGATGCTCACGAGAGGGTGCATCGAGGCGCTGGCCGATTACGGCGTTCCGTTCAGCGTGACGACGCGCTCGCCGCTCGTGCTGCGCGACCTGGACATCCTGCGCCGGGCGAGGGTGCTGTCGGTCAACATCAGCCTGCATACGCTGAATGCGCAGGTCTGGCGGCGGTTTGAGCCGGCCAGCCCGGCGCCGCGGCGCAGGCTGGAGACGATCGGCCGGCTGGCCGACGCCGGCGTTCCGGTTACGGTGTTCGCGGCGCCGATGCTGCCGTACTTGACCGATTCCCGCGAAACCGCGGCGGAATTGGCCGAAGCATGCAAGAGCCGCGGAGCGGACCGGGCGATGATCGATTTCCTGCGGCTGCAGACGCCGGAAGTGAAGCAGTGGTTCTTCGGCGTGCTGCAACAGCACTATCCGAAGCTGGCGCCGGTTTACGGCAATTTGTATTACCGCAGGGCGGGCTTGCCGGAAAGCTACGTCCGCCCGGCGCGCGAACGGGTGGAGGCGGAGTTTCGCCGCCTCGGCCTGATCGGCCCGGGGGCCACGAAGCGGAAGCCGGCGGACGGCCGAACCGGATTGGCGGGCGGCGCCGGATATTCCGGCGGGATGGTGGCGGATGAATACGCGATGGACAGATCGGCAACGGACAGATTGGCGACGGGAGCGGATCTGTTGACGCCCGGGCCGGGCGCAGGCATGACCGGCAACGGCTGCGCTCCCGTGCAGTTGACGCTGTTTTGAGGATAAGTCGTGCGTATCGGATCGGGGCTGTTGTTTGGAGGCGCAGTGTGCATGTCACGATGCGGCGGCGAATCGGGACGCGGCAGACGAAAGGCGATGACGATCCCGGGATCGCCGGAGCCTTTCGGATATAGGATGTTTTACGGGGATGCGGCATGGATGGCGGGCTTTAGGCACCCGTGGTCGGCTTCCCGGATTGCGGAACGGGTTGAATAAGCAAAGTTCTTTCTCCTATTATGGCTTTTCAGGCCGGAAGCCGCGAAATAGAAGGAAAATTCACTTATTTTGTGAAAACCGCCGAAATCGGACGTTTTCCCAAATTTTTTCTGTTATTCTGTCGTTCCGATGACAGCAGCTATTCTGCCGTTCCCCAAGCTGCAGCGCCAACCGTCAGCTTCACACCGTTGCCGCGAAGAACAGCCGCTCGGCATTGTCGTCCGGCTGCTCCAGCCTGAAGTCGGCGTACATCTCGACATGCGAGAAGCCGGCCCGCATCAGCGCGCCGCGGATCCATTCCGGTTCATAGGCGCGTTGGACGTGCGTCTCCTCGAACCGGATATACCGGCCGTCCTCGCCGTCGCGCGCAAAGATGGTCAGATGATGCTCGATCTCCCGCCTGTCCGGCGTGTACTCGCTCGTCCAGATGTAGGCGATATCGCGCTCGTCGAACGTGAACGGCTGCTCTTCCGCATACCGCTCGAGCTGGCGCGGCGCATGAACGTCGAACAGGAACAGGCCGCCGTCCTTCAGCCCGCGCCGCGTCGCGCGGAACGCCGCCTCCACATCTTCCTCTTCGAGCAGGTAATTGATGCAGTCGCAGAAGGACAGCACCGTGTCCACCCGCTCCGGCAGCTCCCAGTCGCGCATGTCCTGCTGCAGCCAGCGGATCGAGCCGGCGCCCGAGAACCGCTGCGGCAGCGCGTCCCACTTGCTGCGCGCCACGGCCAGCATTTCGGCCGACAGATCGATGCCGAAGACGCGGAATCCCGATTTGGCAAGCGGGATCGCGATGTTGCCCGTGCCGCAGCCGAGATCGACGACCGTCTCCGGGATGCCGGTCCGTTCCCAGCATTGCCGGGCGAACCGGAGCCATTCCGGATAGGGCATATCTTCCATCAACCGGTCATAGACCGATGCGAATTGTCTGTAGGCCCGCATACAGGCTCCTTCCGAATCAGCCGTTCCGTCAAGAAACGCTCAGGAGCAGAAAGCGCAGGCGGCTTCCTCCGCCGGAATTGCGTCGACGATGACACCGCATCCGCATTTCCGCGGAGATCGCCCGACACCTCTTCCCCGCCTCAGTCCCGCTGCTTAAGGCTGATCCTGTTGATCGTTCAGGTAAGTCCAGCTTCCTTCCTGCCGCACGATGCCTTCCCGCATCAGCTTGCCGAGCGCCCGCTTGAACGCCGCCTTGCTGATGCCGAATTTGCGCTGGATGACATCGGGCGGCGTCTCGTCGGAATACGGCATCGCTCCCGTATTCCGGCTGCGCAAATATGCAAGAATGCGCCCGGCGTCCTCTTCGCGCCCGATCTCCTTGCGCGGCCGCATCGACAGGTTGATGCGGCCGTCGTCCCGGACGAACGTCACGCGCGCTTCGAACGCTTCGCCCAGCCTCAGCGGCCGCGTCTGTTCGCTGTTCGGGATCAGGCCGAGCACCCCGGCTCGCAAAGCTTCCCCGTCCACGAACACGAACGCGCCGACCTTGGCGTGCCGCGTCACCCAGCCGCGGACCGTCCGGTTGAACCAGGCGGCCGGCGCGGGAACGGCCAGTTGCTGCAGATCGGCTTCCTCCGCCAATTCGGCGATGATCCGCCCCGACTTGTCATGCGTCATCCGGACGAACAGCTCGTCGCCCGGACGCGGCCTGAGCTCCCGCTCCCGCGGCAGCTCCGCGTTCGGCAGCAGCAGCTGCCGGCCGAGCCCCATCTCGAGGAAGCAGCCGTAGCGCGGATGCACGTCGGCCGCCTTCAGCCTGGCGATGCCGCCGAGCTGGAGCAGCGGCTTGCGCGTCGTCGCGGTCAGCCGGTCAAGCGTGTCGTGGAATAGGAACACTTCCACGACATCGCCGGGATTCGGCCTTTCCCCGACAATCTCGCCGTATGGCAGCAGCACGGTGCGCTCGCCGTCCGAGAGGATGAATCCGTTCGGCGGCGCCTCGCGCACCGTCTCGAGGCGGACGGTCGTCCCGGCCGTGAGGCTCATGCGAATTCCACGACTTTCGCGTCCGACCAGAGCCGCTCGAGGTTGTAGTACTCGCGTTCGTCGCGATGGAAGACGTGGGCGATGACGTCGCCGAGATCGATGAGCACCCAGCGGGCGGCTTCCAGTCCTTCGATGCCGCGCACCGGAACGCCCCGCTCCTCCGCCCGCTTGCGGATCTCGCCGGCGATCGCCTGCACCTGCGTATCCGAGTTGCCGTGGCAGATGATGAAATAGTCGGCGACGAGCGAAATGCCTTTCAGCCCCAGCGCGACAATGCGGTGCGCTTTCTTCTCTTCCGCCGCGTCCACGACGAGCTGCATCAATTCATCGGCTTGCATCAATCGTTATCGGCCTCCTTGTCGAGAAGTCGGATCAAATCGTTGCGCGCCATCACGGTCAGCGGGTAAACCGGCCGGCCATTGGCGAGCAGGAAAGAAATCGTCGAATCGAAACCAAGGACGAGCGCGCGATCCAGACTGCGTCCGGCCTCTTCCCGGATCCGGTCCACGCCCGGAAAATCGCGTCCCGGCTCCATGTAATCGGCCAGACAGACCACCTTGTCCAGCAACGTCATGCCGACGCGTCCGGACGTGTGCCAGCGGATCGCGTCCAACACCTCCGGGTCCTCTATGCCGTAATCGCGCCTCGCGACATGAGCGCCGACGTGGGCGTGCCAGAGCTGCGGATCGTACTCGAGCAGATCGCCGGCTTCGCCGCTCTCGATCAACGCTCGTTTCTGGTCTTCAATCTTCCAGTACTTGGCGACATCGTGCAGGATGGCGGCGAGTTCGGCTTTCGCCGGATCCGCGCCGTACCGTTCCGCGAGGCGGACCGCCGTTTCCATGACCCCCGCGGTGTGCGCCCAGCGCCGCTCGGGCATCTGCGCCCGGACGCGCTCCATGATCGCGTTACGATCCATACAGACCCTTCCTTACGATAAAATCATGCACGCCGTCGGGGACAAGATACCGGACCGACCGGCCTTCCCGCCTCAAGGCCCGGATGGCGGACGAGGAAATGTCGAGCTGCGGCATCGGGATGATGCGCACCCGGCCGCGCAAGCTTTCCGGCAGACTGCCGATATCGACAGGATGCCCCGGCCGCGCGACGCCGATGAATGCGACGGACGCCGCCAGCTCGTCAATCCGGTGCCAGCGCGGCAAATCATTCACCCGGTCCCCTCCGATAATATACGCAAACGAGCAGCCGGGACAGCGCGCGCTCAGTTCATGCACCGTGTCGATCGAATAGGATATCCCCGGACGGCGGAGTTCAAGATCAAGCGCCTTGAAAGCCGGATGGCCGGCGATCGCAAGGCGCACCATTTCCAGCCGATCCTCGCCCGATGCGGACGGCGCGCCCGATTTGAGCGGCGGCGTCCGGCTCGGGATGAACCAGACTTCATCCAGGCCGCACTGCTCCCTGGCCGTCTCGGCGGCCAGCAAATGTCCGATATGAATCGGATCGAACGTGCCGCCCATCAGCCCAACGCGCTTCATCGCTACACAAGGCTCCTTCGGCCGGCTGCCCGTCAAGGTCGGGGCAGCTCGATCTTCTTGTGATCCTTCGACTCCCGGTACAGCACGATCGTCTTGCCGATCACCTGCACCAGTTCGACGCCCGCGCGCTCCGCAATCTCGGCGCCGATCTCCTTCGGATCGCCTTCCTGATTGTTCAGGACCGATACTTTGATGAGTTCCCGCGCTTCGAGCGCCTCCGATACATGGCGGATCAAGTGCTCGTTGATCCCGCCCTTGCCGACCTGGAAGATCGGGTTCAATGGATGGGCGAGCGCGCGGAGAAAACGTTTCTGTTTACCTGTCAGCACGAATGGATCTACCTGCTTTCCTGCAAATGGCATCGTGGGCGCGTTCCGCTATTGTCCGAGCGCCCGGATGACGGTCTCCCGCATGGCGGCGACGGGGGCGGCCTGTCCCGTCCAATATTCGAAGGCATAGGCGCCCTGATAGATGAACATCCCGAGTCCGCCGTGCGTGCGGCATCCCGCCCGCTCCGCCTCCTCGAGAAAACGCGTCCGCATCGGGTTGTAGACGATGTCGCTCGCGACGGCGCCCGGCTTCATCCAGGACGCGTCGATACCGAGCGGCAGCTCATCCATATTCGGCGACATGCCGGCGGACGTCGTGTTGATGACGATGTCGGCGTCCGCGCACGCCTCGCGCAGATCGTCCGGCCCGAGCGCCGCCTTCGGCACATCGGCCGGCAGTGTCTGCGCCAGCGCCTCCGCGCGCGCCGCGGTCCGGTTCACGACCGCGATGTGCGCCGGCTTCTCCAGCGCCAACGCATGGAGAATGCCCCGCGCCGCGCCGCCCGCGCCGAGCACGACGATGCGCCGGCCGGAAAGTTCCGCGCCCGCCTCTTCCTTCAGCGAGCGGACATAGCCGATGCCGTCGGTGTTGTATCCGATCAGCTTGTCTTCCCGGCGGACGACCGTATTGACCGCCCCCGCCGCTTCGGCCGTCGGATCGATCTCGTCGAGATGCGCCATGATCGCCGTCTTGTGCGGTATCGTCACGTTGAAGCCGCCCATGCCCATCGCCCGCGCGCCTTCGGCGAAGGCGGCCAGCCGTTCCGCCGTGACATGGAACGCGAGATAGACCGCGTTGACGCCGGTTTCCCGGAACGCGCGGCTGAGCATGACCGGCGATTTCGAATGGCGGATCGGGTCGCCGATGACGCCGTACAGCACCGTATGGCTGTCGATGGCCGGCCCCGCTTCCGCCGCTGTCGTCTGATTCATCGCTGACAACCTCTCCCTGGCCCGCGCGAAACCGGGCAGAATCAAATCATCGCTTCGCGCAGGATGACATGCACGCCTTTCGGCGCGTAGACTTCGACGAACGCGCCGGCCGGGCTGTTCGCGCGGATCCAGCCGAGTCCGGAAATGCTGATGTCGGTCCGGCTTCCGGGCGGAATGCGCAGCGAGTGCCGCGTCCACGGCGCAATGGCATCCAGTTCATCGGCATTCGGCGGAGCGAGCAGCTCGCCCTTGTGCTCCGCGTACACTTCGTCCGCCCGCTCGAGCTTCGTCCGATGGACATACAGCGAAGGCGAGACATAGAGCGTGAACGACTGCGGCTCGCCGCGCACGAAATCGAAACGGGCAAGCGCGCCGAAGAACAGCGTCTGCCGTTCGTTCAGCTGATAGACGAGCGGCTTCAGCGGTTTCTCGGGGAGCAGCCGCTGCAGCACGCCCCGCGGCACCGCTTCGGTCAGCCGGTGCGGGTAGACGATGCCCGGCGTGTCGATGATGAAGCGGCCGTCATCCAGTGGAATGCGGATCTGGTCCAGCGTCGTCCCCGGGTAACGGGATACGGTAAGCTCCCGGTCCAGATCGCTGTAATCCCGGATGAGCCGGTTGATCAGCGTCGACTTGCCGACATTCGTCGCGCCGACGACATAGATATCGCGGCTGTCGCGGAGCGACTGGATCGCCTCGATGACGCGGTCGAAGCCGGTCCGTTTGGCGGCGCTGCACAGGACGATCCCGGCCGGCTTCAGGCCGAGCTGTTTCGCCTGCCGCTGCACCCAGTTCCGAATCCGGTTCCAGTTCGTCGATTTCGGCAGAAGGTCAATCTTGTTGACGACGAGCAGCACCGGATTGTTGCCGACGAACCGCTGCAGACCGCTGATGACGCTGCCTTCGAAATCAAAAAGGTCGACGATGTGGACGACGAGGCTGTCCGTCCCGGCAATGCCGGAGAGCATGCGGAGGAAATCGTCCTGGTCGACCGCCACATGCGTCACATCATTGTAATGCCGGATGCGGAAACAGCGCCGGCAAATCGCATCCTCGCGCCCGAGCGCCTGCTCCGGCACGTATCCGGGCTTGTCCGGCGACTCGGTCTGCAGCCGGACGCCGCAGCCGGAACAGACCGGCGCACCCGTTGTCGCATCGCTTGCTGTCACTGCCGATCCTCCTTGGGCCATAATCCTTTGCGCGTCAGTCTGCGGTGCGCAGCCCGCTCGATAAGCCGATTGACGCGGGTAAAGACGCTTTCGTCCGCCGGCGCGATCGGCTTGACCAGAATGGCGCGCAGCCCCATCCGCTTCGCGCCGAACACATCGGTGAGCATCTGGTCGCCGATGACGACGGTCTGTTCGGGCGCCAGGCCGAGCAGGGCCAGCGCTTTCCGGAACGATGTGCGCACCGGTTTGCGGGCGCTGTAAATATAAGGTATGCCGTGCGGTTCCGCGAATCGGGACACCCGCGCCCGCCGGTTGTTCGAGACGATAATGACCCGAAAGCCAAAAGAGCGGACTTGCGCCAGCCATTCGGCCAGCTCCGGCGTCGCCGACGGTTCGCGGGCGCCGACCAGCGTGTTGTCGAGATCGCAAATGATGCCGGATATGCCCTCCGCCTGAAGTTTCTCCAGATCGATATCGTAGATCGTTCCCGCCACCTGATGCGGGAGCAGCCATTCCAGCATAGTCTATGCTCCTTGTATCGTGTTCCTGGTGCCGTACCCTCAGCTTATGCCAAAACTATATCATACACGGGAAAAAGTTTGCAAAAACAGCGCGGCGGCTCCGTCATCCGCCTGTCGGCGTGCGGCGGAACCGCCGTAATGCCTTACAATCGCTCTCGGATCAGCCTGACCTTCGCGGCAAACCGCTCCACATCCTCGTCCGCGACCGGCCTGCCTCCGTATTTCGCGCGTTCGAACAGGGCCAGCACTTCCTGAAAGTCGTCGGCCAGCGAACGGCGCCGCTCGCTCCAGCGTCCCACCGTCTCGCGCAAGGTTTCGTGGTCGCTCCGCTCCAGTCCGCGCCGGCGGCAGATGCGGATGAGCCGCTCCGTCTCGTGCACGATCTGCTCGTTCGCGCTCATGGCGCCGAACCGGATTCGCCGCCACAGGAGCACCAGCGATTCCCGCTTCCGCCAGAGCCAGAACAGCGCGCCCGCTGCCGCCAGCACGCCTGCCGCAATGCCGACCGCAGGCGGAATCCGCAATCCGCTCTCGCCGCCGGTTTCAACGACCGGCCCGACATCGGAAAGATCGGGCAGCACGGGCGCCGGCATCTCGCCGATCGGGTACGCATACGGATACGAGAAGCCGGGCGTCGGCTCGAACGGAATCCAGCCGAACCCTTCGAAATACACTTCGACCCAGGAATGGGCATCCGCGTTGCGGACCGTGTACGAACCGCCCATGTTCGGATCGAACGCATTTTCCGGTATGCTGATATAGAGCTCGGCCGGCAGGGCCCCCGGCGCGTAGCCTTTCACCCAGCGGACGGGAATGCCGGATGCGCGCGCGAGGACGGCCATCGCCGTCGAGAAGTAGTCGCAGTAGCCTTCCTGCACTTCGAAGAGGAAGGAATCGACGAAATCTTCGCTGCGCCGTTTCGAGATGTCCGGCGTATTCGTGTAAGGGTAATTCTCTTTCAGGTACGTCTCGATCCGCCGGATCTTGTCGTAATCGTTGTCCGCGCCGGCCGTCAGTTCTTCCGCCAGCCGCAGCACCCGTTCCGGGACGGCCGGCATCCGGGTGTACCTTGCGGCGATGCGCGGGTCCGGCGGACCGGCGCTGCGCAGCTGCTCTTCGTCGAGCACCACCTGCTCGGACTCGATGACATAGGTTTCCGGATACGGCGTGCTGTCCGACCGCGGCCAGCGCAGCTCGGCGGATTCGGGCAGCCAGGCCAGCGCGGCCGGTATCGATTCCGCTCCGTCGATCGCCCGGATCACCGCCGCCTGGTGGGCGCCGAACAGCACCGGGAACGGTTCGTCGCGGCGCATGGTGACCGTCGCGACGATGTTCATCGTCTCCGCTTCGGGCGACAGCTTCAGCGGTTCGCCGGCCAGACGCTTCGGCAGCGGCTCGCCGGTCTCGAGCCCCGACAGCGCGGCTTCCGTCTGCTCTTCCTCACTGTCGACCCAGCCTTGTCCCGTATATTCGGACTTCGTCTCGCCCCGCCAATAGCTGCGCCGGTTCGTGTTGACGGTCATCACTTCCGAGTAATCGAACTCGAAGCCGTCGCCGAGCTTATCATCCGACCGGCTGTAGCCGGAACGCGCATCGCGCTCCCTGATCGCCGACGGCAGGCTTCTCACCTTGTCCCCGACGAAGGACGGCACCGACTCGCCGCGGGATTCTATCCAGAGCGTATACGGATCTTTCAGCACCGGATTGACGCTCGGCGCGAGCAATCCGGCCGCCATGACCAGGCCGACGACGGCAATGACGGGCAGGACGAACGAAACCGGATATTCGGTCAGATGGCGCCAGGTGTCGGGATGGCTGCGCCGGAACCGCTCGAAATGCTCGGCGACCAGCCAGCACAGCGATATGAACACGCACCAGGCGACTTCGTCCCACAGGTAAATGGTCGTAAACGAATCGAGCACCGCCAGCGAGACGAGCACCGCCCCGCAGAACAGCGCCACCTGCGGCCGCGTCCGGCAGAACCGCCCCGCGAACAGGAACAGCCCGTAAGCAACGGCGGCAACGCCGATGTAGGGCGCGAGCGGCTCCGCGATCTCCGCGAACCAGTCGCCCCATGCGGCAGCATCCTTCCACTCCCCGGCCATCGGAATCCAGCGGAACCCGCTGAACACCATGATGCACGCCAGGAGGGCGGCCGCGTGCAGCGGCATCCGCCACCTGAGCTTCCCCGGCACGAGAAATTCGATCGCCGTGCCCGCGATGAGCGCGGCATGCACGATCGCGAACGTCTGCGGCCACCAGTAGCCTTCCAGCGAATCGAACCATTGCCAGAGCAGCACGGCGGCGAAGAGCACGCAGAGCTTGGCGTAGCCGTTCCGCGCCAGAAGGCGGATAAAGCCTTTCAACATCCGTTTCGCCATCACCGGCCGCCCCCTTCCAGGGCCGCCGGCAGTTCGGCGAGCGTTCGCACGTTATAGACCGGCCATCCGCGGGCGGTGAGCATCCGCTGCCAGCCGGACGTCCCCGCCCGGCTGTGCTCGCCGGGCAGATGGATCAGGCAGGGCGTGTTGCCGCTCCGGTCCAGCCATTCCATCGTCCGGACGACTTCTTCGCCGCTGTGCGGCGTCACCAGCACGACGAACGATCCGCGGGGGATGAGCAGCGGAGACTGGCGCAGCGAGCGGTACAGCCCCGCCGTGCCGTCGGCCTGCACGCCGACGAGATGGTTCAGAATGAGCTGGCGCTGCTCGGCGGTCGAGCGGGGCAAGAAGCCGTCGGCCGTTGCGCCGGAGGAGACGATGCCCATCGCCGTCTCGCGCCGGATGCCGTATTCGACGAGGGAAGCGGCGATCGAGACTGCCAGTTCGAAATGGTCGGCGTTCACGTAGGCCGTGCCGCAGCGGTCCAGCACGATGACGGTGCGCGGCACCGATTCGCGGTCGAACTCCTTCGACTTCCATTCCCCGGTCTTGGCCGTCGCATTCCAATGAATCCGCGACAGCCGATCGCCGTAGATGTATTCCCGGACGCCGTTGATCTGCGTCGTCTCTTTCGAGAAGCGGTTCGAGACCGCGTAGGCGTAAGGTCCTTTCAGGCCGCGCTCGACCCGGTTCCACTGGCGGATCGGCACCGTCTGCGGCAGCACGGTGAAGCGCTGGACGGAATCGATGCTGCCCCGGTGCTCGAACAGGCCGAAAATGTCCCGCGTGACGCATTCCGTCTTCCGGAACGTGTACCAGCCGCGCTGCAGCGGCGGGGTCGAGTAGTGTACGGAACCGGTCCTTCTGAAATCGGGAATGAAAGATACTTCGAACATCATCGGCTGACCGCCGGTGCGCTCAAGCGTATCCTGCACGAGGACGTAGGGCACGGGCCAGAAGCCCGGAATGCGGATGTCCAGCCCGACTTCCAGCTTCGAGCCGGCGCTCAGCACGGGGGTGTGCGGTCCGGCGTTTCCGCCCAGCCGGCGCTCGCCCTTGACACGTCCGATGCCGCTCAGCCTGCCGAGAGCAAGATACAGGAGCAGGACGTTCAAAATGACGAACAGCATGAGCGCCGTCTTGCCGCCCTGAAACAGCAGGTACAGCGTGCAGCACAGGTAAACCGCGCCGGTCAGCCGCCAGCGTAAGGAGATGGCTCTGGCGGTTGCCATCGTTATCGCTCCAATCGGACGGGGACCGTCGTACGCTCGACGACCTCGCGGACGACCTCCTCGGGCGTCAGGCCGTTCATGCGCGCCTCGGTATGAAGCAGCATCCGGTGCGCCAGGACGGGCACCGCGAGATGCTTGATGTCGTCCGGAATGACATAGTCGCGGCCATCCAGCAGGGCGCTTGCCCGGGCCGCCGTCATCAGCGAAATCGAAGCGCGCGGGCTGGCGCCGATCTGTACACCTGGATGCGTGCGCGTGCCGTGGATGATCCGCACCAGATAATCGCCGATCGCGTCGTCGGCGTGAACCGTGCGGACGCGCTCCTGCAGCCGCACGATGTCCTCGATCTCCGCAACCTGCTCGACGCGCATCCAAGCCTGGTCCGAGTGGCTGCCGAGCACCATGCGGCGTTCGGTCTCGTCGTCCGGGTAGCCGATCGAGAGCTTCATCATGAACCGGTCAAGCTGCGCTTCGGGAAGCAGATAGGTGCCTTCGAACTCGACCGGGTTCTGCGTCGCGAACAGGATGAACGGCACCGGCAGCGGGTGGGAAACGCCGTCAACCGTCACATGCCGCTCCTCCATCGCCTCGAGCAGCGCGGACTGCGTTTTCGTCGTTGCGCGGTTGATCTCGTCCGCGAGCAGGATGTTCGCCATGATCGGGCCGGGGCGAAAGACGAACGTTTCTTCCTTCGGATGATAGATGGATACGCCCGTTATATCGGTAGGCAAGAGATCCGGATTGCATTGGATGCGCCGGAACACCCCGCCGCATACGCGCGCCAATGCTTTCACAAGCTGTGTCTTGCCGGTGCCGGGAACATCTTCGAGCAATACGTGTCCGCCCGCAAGCAGCGCGATAAGCAGCCGTTCGATCGCTTCGGGCTTGCCGAGAATCGAGCGCCCGAGATTTTGTCTTATATGATCAATCAACTGGATGTCGTTGTCCGTCGTCCCCATCGCTTTCCCTCCCGGTCTCGTATATCCTCTATTTTACAAGAAGGGAAGTAGGGCTACAATTGTGGCGCATGGAAGAAAAAATTGGAGGATCACACAGTATGATCCTCCTGAATTTGACGAATCCATTTCGTATGGTTTGTGGAAATTTAATGATACTTAAATTTAAATTTAATTAAAATTTAATAATGGTTTAATTTTATTAAATAATATGTTAATATCAATTTGACGAGGTGAAAGGAGGATGGTCAATATGGCCGCTGAACCCGTTCCGCAGTGGATTTTGGCTTTGGACAACGAGGACCTGGAATTTATTAAAAATTTCGTTCTCCATTCGGGCTCCATGAAAGAAATCGCCAAACTTTATGACGTCTCGTATCCCACCGTAAGGCTGAGGCTTGACCGTCTCATCGAGAAAATCAAAATAAACGACTCGATGGAGAATGAGGAATTTATCAAGTTTATCAAGCGTCTGGCCATTGATGATCGAATCAGCATGGAAGATGCCAAATTGATTATTGAAAAATATAAAAGCGAAAGGGGCGGGAAGTAATGGACTTCGGTTTTGATCGCGTTTTGATCGCTGCCGGTGTTTTGGCTGTCCAATTTTTCTTCTCGACAAGGAACCGCGCCTATTGGGGGGCCGTGATTCCTGTTGCATACGCGGCATGCTTGACCTGGATGTTTGCGACAAACCAGATTGAAAGTGCGCTGCAATATGCGCTGATTCTTCTGATCGGCCTTCTGTTTCTGTTCGGGGAATGGCGAAGCGGCCGGATCTATTATCATAAGAAAAGAAAAAAAGAATTGGAAAAAATGAAAGCGACCGATCTGAAATTCGATTGAATGGCTCACGGACCATCCTCACGTTGCCGACCATCGCCGGTCGGGGACTTTCACCGCATGGATGACGCCCGTGCCGGGCATAATCGAGCAGGAGGGGGCGGCTAGCCCCCGACCTCTCACACCACCGTACATGCGGGTCCGCATACGGCGGTTCCGTAAGGTTAACAAAGTTCCAGGTAACGAGAAAGCAGACTTTTCAGCCCTTTCGCTTCCCAGTAGGAAGTCGGAAGGGCATTGTTTGTGTTACGGGACATTTCCCACGGACCACGGCGTGAGTTCGCCATCATTCGAGCCGCCCATTCGGGCACGCCGAGTGCACGGAGATTACGCAATCTGGTCTTGGGTCTCTTCCATTGTTTCCACAGACACATGCGTAGTCGCCTGCGCATCCATGCGTCGAGGCTGAATCGTCCTGGGAGCCAGACGGATTGTGGCCTGCTTGTTCGACAGGAAGCTGAAGCCGAGGAACTTTCGGTTCCACGGCCGGTCTGCCGCGCTTTTGTCCCGATTCACTTTCAGTTTCAGCCTTCCTTCCACAAATCGGATCACCGATTCCATGACCCGTTCTCCGGCCCGCTTGCTGGCCACGAAGATGTTGCAATCGTCCGCATAGCGGACGAAGCGCAATCCTCGTCTGGTCAGTTCTTTGTCCAGATCGTCCAGCAGAATGTTGGCAAGCAGCGGGCTGAGCGGACCGCCTTGCGGCGTGCCTTCCTCCGACCGTACGACCACGCCCCCGGTCATCACCCCGGCGTTCAGGTAAGCGCGAATCAGTTTGAGCACGCGCTTGTCCTCTATCCTCCGCGCCACTCTTGCCATCAGGATGTCGTGGTTCACACGGTCGAAGAACTTCTCCAGATCCATGTCCACGACCCAGCGGAGGCCGCTTTGGATATACTGCTGCGCTTGCCTTACCGCATCATGCGCGCGCTTCCCCGGCC
>NZ_QEWA01000013.1:0-14581 GCF_003390775.1 Thermobacillus sp.
CCGGATGAGGCGAGCGTGTACGGGATTGACTGCCGGGACGGGAGGTGTGAGTTTTGATGAGCACTATCCTTTCGGCCAAAACGGTGACGACCCGGAAACCGCACGCTTGTTGGGGCTGCGGCATCAAGTATCCGCCGGGGACGGAAATGAAGGTCGTAACGAGCGCGGACAGGGGGCTTGATACAGCCTACTGGTGCCGGACTTGTCAGGAGTATTGCAATCGTTACTTGGAGCCAGATGATGTCGTTGTGTCCGGCGAGCTCCGGTTTGAAGACCCGGAAGGCTGGGAAGCGATCAGGCAGGAGCTGGAGCAGAGGGGGGCGAGCGCGTATGGGATGGGCTGCCGCAGCGGGAGGTGTGAGCTGTGAACGTCCAATGGTATTGCAAAAAGCATGGTGTCCACTATCCGCCGTGTTATGTTTGCGAAACCGAACGGCTACGGCGAGAAAACGAACACTTGCGCGCCGAAATCGACCGCCTGAAACGCGGAGGATGGATCAGCCTGAAAGACCAGAATCCGCAAAACGGACAGAACGTCTGGATATGCTACGAGATCGATGGTCGGCGCGATACAGCAGAATCACGGTATGTGAATGGCGGTTTCATCGGATTTTGGGGCGCGAACGTCACCCACTGGATGCCGCTGCCGGAGCCGCCGAAGGAGGGATGACAGATTGATCAGCGGACACAAATACCGTCCGGTCGTGACCGTTCTCAAAGTCAAGAAGGGCGTCCCGACCGTGATCCGTGTCTCCGGGCGGGAATACGTGCTGCGGACGCCGGATCAGTTCAACATGCAGCCAAAGCCGCGCCGAGGTGAGCGGAATGTTCAGTGATCGGACATTGGCCTTCTGGCAAGGACGGATCGAGATCCTGACGGTCGCGGCCGCCCGGCACCGGGCTCATGGGGAGCATTTTCTGGTGGAGCAATGCGAGATATCGGTTCGGGTTTATACAAGAATGATTGAGCAGAAGCGGAAGAAGAGTAAAGGGGTGACGTTGGGTGATTGATGTAAAAATCTATCTCAAAAACGGATGTGTAGTTGAGTTTGTTTCGGAATTCATAGAATCTGCGAAAAATATAGACGGATCATACGGAAGACTGGAATGGAGAAATGTCAACGGAGAAGAAACATTGCTGTCGATCGACCTGAAAGAAATTGCTGCAATCACATACAAAGAACGGAAAACATAAGAATGGGGTGATGCGGATGCGACAACAACAAAACTTGACAAAGGTGTTTTTCGCCATATGTGCTGCGGACGCCGGACCAGTTCAACCAGCGGAAGGGAGCGGTGAAGCGTGACCGACCGTAACTTGATCGCTGAGCTCATCGTCCAATACAGCCAGGGCATCCGCCACCTGGACCAGTATCGCCAGTCCCTCGATCGTAGCGATCCCGACCAGGCCGATGAAGCCCGCACCGTCTCTGGCATGCTGTCGGACATGCGCTATGCGTTGGACTGGATGCGCCGCGGTCGACGGCCGGGGAGCCGGAGAGGCGCAGAACGTCGCGACATTTATCGGCGCCGGGAGCTGCTGGCGAGCGCCGAGCCGCTGACCGAGGAGGAGCGGCAGAGCCTGATCGATTGCGTGGCCGTGATGACCGAGCGGGAGTTGACTTGTTGGCTGCTTCATATGGCGCATGGGTTGACACAAAGCGAGATTGCTGATAGATTAGGGGTAACACGAACATCTGTTCAGCAGTTCATCATTCGGGCGAGAGACAAAATTCAACAGCGGATCTCGTGATTTTGTCGTATTCTTGTCGTCCGAATGTCGTCCAGATGTCGTCATTCATACCGTACCCTTCGTGCGCCCTTTTTCAGGGGCGCTTTTTGCATTTAGGGACGCAGTGGCGGAAGAGAGACGCGTAAGCACGCCCTTAATGAGGCCGGCCGAGGCAGCGCAAACAGGCTTGGGCTGGACGATGGCTGCCGTCCATGGGAGTATGGCCCATGGTTGCGTCCCGAACGCATGATGATTTCAGAGCCCCGGCCAAATGGCCAGGGCTCTTTTTCGTCCGCCGCCTCGCGGGTGAGTCACGGCCCTCACCTCCTCCGCCGAGTCCGGATCGGTGCGGGGTTCGGATAAAAAACGGGAAATTTACGAATCTCGTTCAAGATGCGCCGCAATTTTCGTGATATTCTGGTGCCGTGAAGGCAATCGCGCGGTACAAGATACATAGAAAGTCTGGCGAAACGCTGGGCTCTTTTTTTTATTTACAAAAAGGAGTGTGAACAGTGAATGAATTCATCCTGACAAGACATGCCTTCGAACGCTACTGTCAGCGGGTCGAGAGGATTAAACGCGACGAACTGGTTGAGCTGCTCCGGCAGCACGCAGAAAGACCGACGCATAAAAAACGCGGTTATATCGAGCTGGCCGGTGTGTGGTGGAGATACGGCATTCGCGACAGCGTGCTGATCCTATACACCTGTTATGGTCGGCATCACATGGACCTACCTGCTGCGATCCGATGGGCGAAACGACACCGAGACAGAATCAACCTGGGAGGGGGTGAACACATTGGCAGCCGTTAACGTCTCTGCCGGTCAAAATGTTGACGAATACAAGCCGACCACGAACGAGCGAAAATTGATCGAAGCGTTGTGCAATCCGGAAAATCGGAAATTGAATGTCACCGAACTTTGTAAAGTGGTCGGAATCAGCCGTGAGGCATACTACCGCATGTTCCGCAAACCGCAATTTGTTGAGTATTACAAGCGCGTCCAATTCGAAGCGGTTAAGCAGAACGCCGCCAAAGTGCTGGCCGCGAGTATCGAATATGCGATCAACGATCCGAAATGTCATCAGGACCGCAAAATGATATTGGAGATGGCCGGCCTTTACACCGAGAAGGTCAAGCAGGAAATCACGGGCGAAGGCGGCGGGCCGATCGGCGTAACGGTCATTTTCTCGGACAAGATGCGGCCGCCGGGTGATGCGTGATGCAGATCGTCATTCCGTACGAACCGCAGCCGCGCCAACAACTCTATCACCAGACGACGGACATCGACGAACTGCTCTATGGCGGAGCCGCGGGCGGAGGAAAGACCGAAGCGACCATATGGGACGCGCTCTATTACGGCCTGACGTATCCGCAGAGCCGGCAAATCATTTTCCGCCGGACGTTTCAGGACCTCGAACGTTCGATCATCGCGCGGACGCTGCAGGTTTATCCGCCGGAACTGGCCAAATACAACGCCAGCAAGCATACATGGACCCTGGTCAACGGCAGTATTATCGAGCTCGCGCATTGGGACCAGGATAGCGACTACCTCAAGTATCAGGGCGCCGAATATGACGTCGTGCGCTGGGAGGAGCTCACCCAATTCAAGGAGATCTGGTACGTTCTTATGCTCTCTCGCGTCCGCGGGAGCCGGCCGTATCCGCGCTTTGTCAAATCGACCACCAACCCCGGCAATGAGGGTCACGTGTGGGTGAAAAAGCGGTTCGTGGACATCGGCCCGCCGGAACAGGTTCATACCGTGCAAGAATTGACCGACGATGGCGAACCGATGTATTATCCGCAGGAACACCCGAAGGCCGGGCAACCGATCGTGTCCCGGCGCATCTTCATTCCCGCGAAGGTGTGGGACAATCAGAAACTGCTCGAGGTCGATCCCGACTATGTGGCGCGCCTCATGCGGCTGCCTGACAAAGAGCGCCGGCAGCTCCTTGAGGGCGATTGGGACGTTTTCGCCGGGCAGTATTTCGAAGAATGGAGCCGGTCAATCCACGTCGTCGAGCCGTTCGAAATCCCGCGGGAATGGCGGCGTTACCGCGCGCTGGACGAGGGATATTTCCCGGATCCGTTCGTCTGCATATGGATTGCCGTCGACCGGCAGGGCTTCGCATACGTCTACCGGGAAAAGGTGCAACGCCGGCTGCTTTCCCGCGAACAGGCGCAGCTCGTGAAGCAGCTCACCGGCGACGAAGTCATTGATTACAGCGTCGGCGATACGAGTTTCTGGAACCGCTCGAAAGTCGATACGAACGAATCGCCGGCCGAAATCTTCGCCAAAGAGGGCGTGCCGCTGATCCAGGCGAACAAGGAGCGCGTCAACGGCTGGAAACGTCTGCGCGATTGGCTCAAACCGATCGAAGTGGTCGATCCGGCCACGGGCAAAACCTACAAGACCGCAAAACTGCGGGTGTTTTCGACGTGCGTTAAGACGATCGAGGCGATCCCGGCGATGATCCATGACGAGAAAAAACCGGAAGACGTAGCCGAGCACGAACTTGACCATATACCGGACGCGCTGCGCTATTGGGCGATGAGCCGGCCGTCGCCGGCGAAGCCTGAACCGCCGAAGCATCCGACGGAACGCGAAATGGTGCAGCGGCACATCGACAAGCTGGACCGCATGGCAAAACGGAAGAAGGTGGAATATCTCGGATGAACACGCTGTTTGTGACCGCATTTCTGGTGCAGGCGGCTTTTTTTATTGCCGCGTTTCTCATTGACCGGCAGCTGTGGCGCCGGCACATCGAAGCGAAGGAACGCGAATGGAACGCCGAGCGCCGGGATCTGCTCGACCGCATCCAGGCGCCGAACTTCGGCGAGTACACGCGGAAAGCGTTGCTGGAGAAGAAACTTGAGCAGCAACCGGCCGAAAAGGAAGAACGAGTCGAATTCATATCGTAAGGAGCTGAGCGCAAATGAAACTGTTTGAACTGGTCATTGGGAACACGCGCCGCCTTGTTGCAGCCGAAGACGCCGAACAGGCGCGCCGAATCGGCCAAGACCCGACGAAGCACCCGGACATCCACTTCATGCCGTTTGAGGTGCGGGAGTTCGTATTGCCGGGATACGTGATCACGGTCACACCCGAGGAAGCGGCGGGACAGCAGGAAGCACCACCCACGGATGAACCGGACGCGCAGGATGGCGACGGCGAGGAAGACACCCGGGAAGAACGCGAAGCACTCAAGGTGTGGCTTAAGGAACATGGAATCGAATTTAACCCGCGATGGAGCACGGACAAACTGCGCGAACTTGTGCAGCAGGCGGCCACCCAAGAAGCAACTTCCGAAGCAGAACTTGAGGCCGAAACGTCCGCGCAAAACGATTCCGATGACCTGCTGATCTGATTACGCGCGTCGCTGACTGATGGCGTGGGGGGTGAGACGTTGGCGAAACTGATCAAGAAAAAAGGCCAGGACAGCGTGCAATTTGTGATGGAGCGGTTCGAAGAGGCCGAGGATTGGGCGGTTCTGCGGCAAATCCAGATCAACCGCGCCTTTTACAACAGTCGGCAATGGATCAGTTGGGATCGCGTCAACAAGACCGTATTTGTGCCCGAGCTGCGACCGGGCGAGCGGCGCCTGACGTACAACAAGATCAAGCCGGCCATCCTGACGCTGCTTGCGAAGCTTTGCAAAAACCGCGTCAAGCTCGAGGTAAAACCGGATACCAACGACATCGAGCGGATCGAGGTTGCAAAGGGCGCGTTCAAGTTCCTCAACTACCAATGGCAGGACGATTGCATGGACGCCAAAACGCGCCGGCTCAAGTTTTACATGCTCGTTGACGGGATGCCTTCGCTCAAGGTTTACGTCGACAAGTCGCAGGGCAGGGAGCTCGCCGTCGACGATGATCTGATTGATGAACTGGCGAAAGAGGCGGGCATCGATAAGGCGGCGCTCAAGCTTCCGACCAAAACCGGAAAAATCGTCACGAAGGTTGTGGACCAGCTCTCCATCTTCTACGATCCGCTGGCCGAATCGACCGAGGAAATCCGCTGGGTGATCGAGCGGAGGCCGGTTGACGTTGATGAGATCGAGGCCGAATTCGGGAAGAAGGTCGAGCCCGAGGGAAACATCGTCATGCGCAACTCATTCTACCCGGACAGTCTCGGCCAGAAACCGCGGCATTACCCGCATCACGCGATGCTGTACGACTATTGGGAGCTGCCTTGCAAGAAATATCCGAAGGGCCGCAGGATCGTCGTTGCGGGCGGAGTCGAGCTGCTGAACAGCGAAGACCCGGGCGAGTTCCCGTACATTTTCTTCCCGGCGCTTCCAATCCCGGGAACGGCCATTGCGACGGGCGTCGTAACCGACATGACGACGCCGCAGAAGTCGTACAACATCAAGCGGACGGCTGAGGCGCGCATCCTCGAAGAAATGGGCAATCCGCTCTGGCTCAAGCCAGAAGGCAGCGTCGATGACGAGGACTTGATCAACGAAATCGGCGGGATCATCACATATACGCCGTTCGGAAACATGAAACCCGAGCGCGTGCAGGGCGCATCGGTCGACAACGGATGGCAGAACGCCATGGAGCGCGACGAGGCGGACATCGAAGACATTTCAGGCGCGCATGAAATCAGCCAGGGCGCCGCGCCGCGCGGAAACAACACGCTCGGCGGGCTGCAGCTCCAAGTCGAGCAGGACGAAACCCGGCTCGCGATTCTTGTGCAGTCCTATGAGGACGGCATCAAGAAGTGGGGCGAGAAGGTGCTGCGCCTCGTCCAGAAGCACTTCCCGGAAGAACAGCAGCTCTCCATCGTCGGCGAGAACGGCGAGATCGAGGCGTTCGCGTTTGCCGGCGCCGATCTGACCGGCGGCGAAGTGGTCGACGTCGTGCCGGGCAGCTCCATGCCGACGTTGAAAGCCGTGCAGGATCAGAAAATCATGAACATGTGGTCTGCTGGCATGTTCAACGACCCGGAGACGGGCCGACCAGATGTGCGCCGTGTCGTCCGCATGCTCGGCGAGTCGATCGCAACACAGTATTTCGACGACACCGAGCAGGACGAGAACAAAGCGCTCATGGAAAACCGCACATGGCAGCAGCTATTTGCGGACGAGCAGACGGCCGCAGCGCTGATTGCCTACCAAAACGAATTGCAGACGTATCAAGAGACCATGCAGCAGGTGCAGGCGCAGGGTATTCAGCCCCACGGGGTCACTCCGCCGCAGCCGCCTGTGAAGCTTCCGGTTGTCCGCGACTTCTACGACCATGCCGTGCACATTGCGGCGCACAATCGGTTCAGGAAAACCGACGATTACGATCGTCTGCCGCCCGAACTGCAGGCGATCATTGACCAACACGTCGCCGAGCACGAACGATGGCTGGCTGCGAAGAAGCAGCAAATGGCCGCGCCGGCGCAAGTTCCAGTTCAATAACCGGGCCGTTGGTGAGAGTCCAGCGGCCCATTCTATTTCCACCAATCAGCGGGCGTTGAATTCGTCTTCGCCGCCGGGAGACAAGGAGGATGCACGATGTTGGATAACCGTCTGATTCTTGATCTGCAGCTGTTCGCAGAGGGCGAAGCAGGTGCAGCGGGCGTTGAAGATGCTCCTGCCGCCGGGGAGCAATATCAAACGAACGACGTTCCTGCCGGACAAACGGGCGTCGATGATGGACAGGCCGCCGCCGGGCCGGACGGACAGAAGGACGTCGAAAAGGCGTTCGCGAAGCGGCTCGCCGCCGAGCGCGCCAAATGGGAGCAGGAGCAGGCCGAGAAGCTGAAGGAGTTCGAGAGTCACAAGCGGATCAGCGAGTTCTTCCAGCAGTACAACGGCATGGACCTGAACGCGCTCATGGAGCGCATCGAGCTCGAGCAGCTCAAGCAACAGGCCGAGCAGCAGCAGGTTCCTGTCGAGGTCATGCGCCGCATCCAAGAGCTTGAGCAAAAGGCTGCGCTGGCCGAACAGCTCGCCCAGCAGCACGCTCAGGCGCAATGGGAGAAGACGTATCGCGAAGCGCTGGACGCCTATGTCAAGGACAAGGAAGGCGCAGACCCGGAGGCAATCAACAAATATCTGGTTGATCTGGGCGTCTCCGTCGACCCGAACAACATCACGAAATACTTCGACATGGCGTACAGGGCGCTGAAGTTCGAGGAGTTGGCGAAGCGACTCGAGGGCGCCGAGAAGGACGGCATGAAAAAGCTGATCGGCGCGAAGGGTTCGATCCCGGCGAACGTCGGTTCGTCCGGCCAAGGACAGGTGTCCAGCGGGCCGCCGAAGACGTTCGCAGATGCACGGGCGCGCGCAATGGCGCGGCTCGGCGCTACAGAAGAATGATTCAGGAGATGATGCGAAATGGCATTCGATCTGTCTGCCGCAAGCGCGGTTCTCAAGGAAGATTACCTGGGGCCGGTAAGGGAACAACTGAACAACGACAACCCGGTCATCCAGAAGCTGGTGCAGAACAAGCAACAGGCGACCGGTAAACGGTTCTACGTGCCACTGCACGTCGGTCGCAACTCCGGCGTCGGCTATCGCGCAGAAGGTGCGGCTCTGCCGGCGGCTGGCAGCCAAAAGTACAAGGAATCGACAGCCAACTGCGCGTACCTGTACGGCCGCATCGAGATCACGGGGCCGACCATCAAGGCAATGCGCAATGACAAGGGCGCGTTCATCCGCGCCGTCGAATCCGAAATGAAGGGCCTGCTGCGCGACCTGAAAGACCAACGCGCGCGGGCCCTTTTCGGCAACGGCACGGGCATGCTGGCGAAGTTCGATGCTAACTCCAACACCAACACGCTCACAGTCGACAAGGTGAAATACTTCCAGGTTGGCATGATCATCGACATCCTGCAAAGTGGCGGCACGCCTGTCGCGACTGGCCGGACCATCACGAACATCGACGAAGGAAACAAGACCATCACGATCGACGGCGCCGCCGTGACGACGTCGAATACGGACATCGCGGTTGTGACGGGCGACTACAACGTCGAAGCGATGGGCCTTGGCGGCATCATGGACAGCTCGCTGACGCTGCAAGGCATCAACCCGGCCACCAACCCGTGGTGGAAGCCGAACAGAATCGCGAACAACGGTACGCCGCGCGCGATTTCCCAGCAACTGATGCGGCAGGCCGTCGACCTGTCGGAGATCCGGGGCGGAAAGGTCGACTGGATCACGACGTCGTATGGTGTGCGGGCCGCGCTCGAGGCGATCATGCAACAGAATGTGCGGTACGTCCGCCCGATGACGCTCGAAGGCGGCTTCAACGTGCTGGAATACGACGGCATGCCGATCTTCGTCGACCGCTACCACGAGTCGAACCGCATGTACTTCCTCGATTCGAGCGAGCTGGATCTGTACCAGCTGTCGGACTTCGAATGGATGGAAGACGACAAGGGCGGCGTGTTGCGTCCGAAGTCCGGTTACGACGCATACGAGGCGACGATGTTCTGCTACGAAACGCTTGTCACCTACCGCCGGAACGCGCACACGGAACTGGCCGACATCAGCGAGCCGACCGGGTACATCGCCTGATCGGTTACAGCACATGGAGAGCCCTTCGGGGCTCTCCTATTTCTTTGCATATGGGGAGGGAAAATCGTGGCGCAGTACGACATCCACAACATTGAGGAACGCCTGCAGGCAATCGACCCGCGCATTGTACGAATCGACTTCAACCACGCCCGCGAGCGGCACGAAATCATCGCGCGGGACAACTACGGAGACGAATACATCGCTTTTACCGTGCCCTGGGGCCAGCTCGATGCGCGGGCGGAACGCGAACTGTACCGGATCCGGCCGGAACGCATGAACCCGTTCGAGGAAGTCCGCCGGGCCGAGGAACGCAAGCAGCGGGCCGAAGACAAGAAGATCCACGACATGGCGACCGATCTGGTCGAGAACATCCAATCTTCATTCCGGCACAAGCCGAGTCGGTCGATTGAATGACGAAACGGGGGTGACGCATCGTGAACCTGCGCGACCTGAAAGACCGGATCTTCCAGATGACGAACGGGATTTACCGCGATCAGGAGCACATGCGCGTGCTGGTGAATCAGGCGCTGATCGAGCTCGCGAAAGCGGCGAAGATCCAGTCAACGGCGACCATCACGACCACGCCGGGCGTCGGCGAATATCCGCTGCCGGCCGACTTCAAAGAGGCAATCAGCCTGCTGGATGGCACGCCGGACAATCCGGTCATGGAATGGCGGCTGGTTGATCCGATGTCGCCCCTCGGAGGCTTCGCGATTTATAACAGCCAACTGATCATCAAGCCGACGCCGCAGGATTCCCGGACGCTGACGCTGTTCTATTACGCCTATCCACCGGAAATGGTCAGCGATACGGACGACCTGCCGATCGACGACCGGTATGGGTATGCGATCGCGGCGTATGCGGCGGCCATGATCCTGTCGCTGCCGGGCATGGAGGGTGTGAGCCAAGGAATGATCGACCGTTACTTCCGGTTGTTTGAGGATGCGAAAGCGCGGTTCGTCGCCGACATGCAGCGGAGAAACAAGCGGACCACGGTCCGGAAGGTGGTGGATTGGTGGTCATGAAGACGTATCAGTTTTCCTGTTGCGTGCGGATCGAGGAGACAGGCGATCTGATGCCAATATATGGCCTTGTGACGCCTCCTGTCACGGCAAACACTCCGACCGAGGCAATGTACCACCCGGACACGATTGCCTTTCTAACCCAGCACAAATGCAGGGTTTTTGAGCTAATCAGGCGGTGATAGCATGAATACATGGAATGCCGGACAAATCCTGACCGTCGTGCGGACAATTAACAAGATGGACATCGACTATTTGGGTCCAGACCAGTCGACGCAGGATCAGACATTGATCCAGTTCATGAACGTCGCACTCTGGAAGCTGGCGCGCCTCATGTACAACACAGAGATCAGCGACGTGCTGACCGTCTCCGGCGATGGACCGGTCACATTCCAAAAGGGGCAGGCTGCCATTACGAACATGTTCGAGCCGCTGCGGATCATCGACGTTAACACGGGGTCCGAAATGCCGAAGCGTCCGGCTTACACATCCGCGCGTGGATGGTACTGCGAAGCACCGAATCGCAAGATCGACATCCGCGGGTTCACCGGAGATTTCGAGCTGCACTATATCCGTTACCCCCGGCAAGTCACGAAGTCAGACGATCCGGTCGACTGCCCGGAATCCGGATATCATGCGCTTATCAACGAGATTTCGGCGCAAGTGAAGCTGGTCAAGAACTTCTACGAAGAGTCCGCCGCAGCGCAAACGGCTGCGCAGGCTGGATACCCGATGGTCACGCAGGCGGCCATTTCGGCGCGCGGCCCGTCATCTGGCGGCAATCCGCCGTCGTTACGCGACGTCGACAGAGCAAGGGGTGGTTGATGTGCCAGGCGGAAAGCAACAGGCTGTCGTCCTGAACCTGAGCGTGTCCGGGGGAATCAACACCGTCGCCCAACCTACCGCGCTCGCGGAGAATCAGGCGCGCTATCTTCTGAACGGCGTGCAGCCCGCCGGCCGCCTCGGACCGTGCGCGAAGCGACCCGGGACGATACCGGTCACGACAACGCCGCTGTCTAATCCGATCCGCTGGATAACGGTTTACCGGACTGGCGCGGATGATCGCATTCTCGTGACCGCCGGCAACAAACTGTACCGACTGAACGGTACAGCGATGCAGGAAGTTTCCGGCAGTTTGAACAGCGCCGACATTTTTGACGTCGACTTCACGGACGGGAACAGCCAGTCGCGGAAAATCATCGTCGACGGCGGCAGCATAAAGGCATATGACGACGCCACAAACACGGTAGCCGCGATCACACCGGCGCCGGACGACCCGAACCCGAATCCGCCGAACGTTCTGAGCGACCTTCACACGAAAGGCATGAAATACTGTTTCAGCTATCAGGGCCATGTGTTCGTGAGCGACGGATCGGATACTTGGTGGTATTCGAAGCGCTACACGTTCGACTATTTCCCGTCCGTCCAGTGGGAGCGGTGGGTGCGCGACAACGACTACATGCAGGGGCCGGGCGTGGCCTTTGACAACGTCCTGATGCTGCCGATGCGTCGCGGGTGGGGCATCTTGTTCGGCAGCTCGTTCGACGATTTCGTCGGTAACCAGTTCCTGAACACGCGCGCCGGTGTCGTCGCGCCGCGGTCAATTGCACGGTTGACCTACCCAGACGGTCGCCAGACGATCGCGTATCTGTCCGATGACGGCGTGTATGAGATATACGATACGCAGCTTCTGGACACCGGCTCCCGGAGATATTCAACGCGGTCGATCTCCGTGGACAAGATCGACTTTGATGCTCTCGGGTTGACCGAGCAGGAGAAAGAGGCAGCGGTCGGCTATTTTGACCCGCGCACAAACCTGTATTTGCTCCGTTTCAATCGTGGATCGGAACGTCTTTGTTACGCCTACGACACGCGCAACAGTGAATGGTACCCGTGGACGAATATCAAGGCCGCCGGCTTCGCGCGGAGCGGACCGAACCTTTACTTTGCAGGCGAGACGGGGCACATTCACAAGTTCGACCAGACGCTCGGCAGCGATTGGAACGACGCGAACATGACCAGCGGCACGCCGGTTGAGTTCGTGCGAATATCCGACCTGATCGCGCTGGAGAAGACCGGCAAGATGAGCGTATTTGACGAGCTGATCATCTTCGCCCGCCAATATGCCACGAAGTCGAGCCTTGACGTTCATGTTGTGTTCTATTCGTCCAAGGTCGAAGTCGATCAGGCGCTGCGAAATCAATTTTTCACATGGGACGTTACGGCGTGGGATGAGGCGGCATGGGCGAATCTCGATTACACCGACCTTGTCAGCGCGCCGAAACCGCTGATTTTCTGCAAGACTTCGTATTTTGCACAGATCATAGTCAAGAATGATCGGGACGAACTCTGTGAAATCTACGACATGGCGTTCAAGGGACGCCTGTCGGGTTACTGAGGTGATGCCGAATGGCCCAACTTCCCGCGGACAGAACAAAGCTGAATGCGGCTGTCGCAAACCAACAGCCCTCCATCGTCGCATCCGCGCAAGCGAACCGCGAGGCGTTGATCGAGGCGTATGATACGATCGACAAACTTTACGACTTCACGTCCGGGCTTGTCGCGGGGAACATCCTCCAGCCGTACCCGTTCGGCCTCTACCGCAACGCCATCATCAATGGCAACTTCGACATCTGGCAGCGCGGGACGAGTTTTGCAGCCACGGCTTTTTTGCTTTACACCGCCGACCGATGGGCGACGGTAAATAATACAGTGAACCAAGGAACTACAATTAGCCGACAAGAAGTCTCTGGCGTGCCGGGGAGCAAGTATTGTTTGCGGTACCAGCGTAATGCCGGACAAACAGGGACTGGCCCTATGTTTGTCACGCAAAGTCTTGAATCCATCGATAGTGTAAAACTGATGGGAAACAAACTAACCTTGTCTTTTTGGGCACGCTGCGGCTCCGGTTCTTCGCTATCGTCCCTAACTGCAACCATTGCAAGCGGCACGGGTACCGATGAAAATATCCTGAATGGGTTTACTGGACATGTAACAGAGGCCACTCAGTCGTTCAATTTGACGACTGCTTGGCAGAAGTTCACATTAACCACAAGTAGCCCATTGAGCAACAAGAACCAAATTGGAATTTTGTTCGAAGTGACACCATCGGGAACTGCCGGGGCAAACGATTACTTCGAAATCACCCAAGTACAACTGAACGCCGGCGAATCGGCACTCCCTTTTCAACCGCGCAGCTTCGCGGAAGAGTTGGCGCTGTGTCAGCGGTATTATTACTCAACGGTCAACTACGGCGCGCCTTCTAGTGCGCCTGGAACGGCTTCCGGTGTGGCGATCTCCACGTCGATCGTGCAGACCAATACCAAGTTCCCGGTCACGATGCGGACGACACCAACGTTTGGCATCATCAGCAACGGCAGCCCGATCCAGATGCGCAACATAGCTACGAACACATATGTTACCCTAGCATCCCCAGTAATAAATGGTAACACAAACGGAGCTATTTATGTCGTGGTGAGCAATACTCCGTTCACTGTGGGTGATGGATACGATTTCGACATCACGGCCGACGCCGAACTATAAGGAGGGTATCATGCGTACAGGCTACAATCACTATATTCGACTCAACGAAGCAGGCGAAGTCGTCCACGGCTTTTCTGACGCGTTCGAGCAGCCGCAGGACGGCGACATCCTCGTGCTCGAAAACGGGCCGCGTCACTTCCACCAAGTTTGGCCGTGGCCGATTGTCAATGAACGCGGTCAGTACATTTCGCGCTGGATCGACGGCCAGCGGGTCGAGCGGTCGCAGGAAGAACTGGACGCCGAATGGTCCCAGCGGCCGCCGGCTCCGCCGACGATCGAACAACGACTGAAAGCCATCGAGGAATTGAACCTCGGCATTCTCTTAGGGGGTGTGTAGAGGATGATGGGCGAAGCAGCGAAGAATTTTCTTCTGTCCATGTGGCTCCAATGCCGTTTGACCGAACAACAAGTGGAACTCGCCTTTCAGCTCGGACGTATTACTGAACAGGAGCGCGATGAAATTCTCAATACACCGCGCCATTGTGACGGCTGATATGGTAGAATATACCTACCAACACATGAAGAAGGTGGAAGGAATGCGGCGGAAACTCTTACTCCTGATTGCCCTGTTCCTGTTGCTCGGTGCGACATACGCGACCGGCGCAGGCGGCCAATTTGTCAAGGTGTTCGTCAACGGTAAGCAGGTTCAGTCCGGCCAGATTATTGACGGATCGACGATGCTGCCGCTGCGTGCCATCGCGGAAGCGCTCGGCGCCCGCGTCGATTGGGACCAGGCCACGTACTCGGCGAAGATCACCACGCAGGCGCCGCCGGC
>NZ_QEWA01000012.1:0-13604 GCF_003390775.1 Thermobacillus sp.
TTATATCGTCGGGGAGAAGATGCGATCCGGCAAAGAGACGACGGATGCTGCCATGAGCCGCAAAGGCCGGTACCACCACGTGCGCGAGAACTTGCAGGTCAAGGATATCGTCGTCGGCGACGGCGAGGCGAGAAAACGCTACGTTCTCGTGCATAATCCCAAAGAAGCCGAACGGGATCGTCTGCGCCGGAAAGAGCTAATCGAACGTTTGGAAGCGGAACTGGAGGGTCTCAAGCAGTTAAGCAACCAGGCGCACACGAAAGCCGCATGCCGATTGCGCACGCATCCGACCTACGGAAAGTACTTGCGTCAACTGAAAGACGGGACACTCAAGCTGGATAAGCAAGCGATCCGTGACGCAGAGAAATATGACGGCAAGTATCTCATCCGGACATCGGATGACACGCTTTCTGCAGAGGACGTTGCCCTCGGCTACAAGCAGCTGGTTGATGTGGAAGACGCATTCCGAACACTAAAGACCACGTTGGAGCTTCGTCCGATGTATCATCGGCTGGAAAACCGCATTCGCGCCCACATCCTGCTTTGTTGGCTTGCTTTACTGCTGGTTCGCATCATCGAAGAAGAAACCGGCGAGACCTGGACGGCATTACGCAAGGAACTCGATCGCATTCATCTTGGACATTTTTCATCAAATAACGGAGACGTCTACCAGAGCACGGAATTGACACCCAAACAACGAAAAACCTTTGATACGCTTGGGATTGAGGCTCCACCAAAGTTCCTAAAGATACAACCCAAAGCATAGATACACGAATTTCTTAAGAAAAATGCCCGTCAACCCAGACAGCGCAAGGGATAGCGGGTATTTCATTTACCTAGTAACTGTCGAACTCGGGCGGAAAGCGACAGCTGAAGCTCGGGGCGCTGCTGCACGGGGTGGGCGGCGGTACATCGACCTGGCGCCATCCGGATGCGATTACGGACGCCAGTGTCAATTTCGGGCTGTACAAGCAATGGGTGCGCAAAGCCGAGGAAGGGAAGCTCGACTTCATCTTTATCGCGGACGGTCTCTACATCAATGAAAAATCGATTCCCCATTTTCTCAACCGATTCGAGCCGATCACCATCCTGAGCGCCCTGGCGGCGGTCAGCACGCATATCGGACTTGTCGGGACGCTGTCGACGTCGTACAGCGAGCCGTTCACGGTGGCGAGGCAGTTCGGTTCGTTGGACAACATCAGCGGCGGCCGGGCGGGATGGAACGTCGTCACGTCGCCGCTGGAAGGATCGGCGCTCAACTACGGCAGGAAACAGCATCCGGATCATGCGACGCGGTACCGGATTGCGGCGGAGTTTCTCGAAGTGACGCGCGGGCTGTGGGATTCGTGGGAAGACGATGCCTTCGTCCGCAACAAGGAGACGGGGCAGTTTTTCGATCCCGACAAAATGCACGCGTTGAATCATGAAGGCGAGTTTTTCTCGGTCAAGGGGCCGCTCAATATCCAGCGTTCGAAGCAGGGGCATCCGGTCATCTTCCAGGCGGGATCTTCGGAAGCCGGGAGAAATTTCGCTTCCCGGGCGGCGGACGCGGTCTTTACGGGGCAGGAGACGATCGAGGAAGCGCGGGAGTTCTATCAGGACATCAAGCGGCGGGCGGCAGGCTTCGGGCGCAATCCGGACGAATTGCTGATCTTCCCCGGCATCGGGCCGATCATCGGCTCCACGGAGGAAGAGGCGGAGCGGAAGTACCGCGAAGTCGCCGAGCTCGTCACGGTGGAAGAGGCGCTCAATTATCTCGGCCGCTTCTTCGATCATCACGACTTCTCGCAGTATCCGCTGGATGAGCCGTTCCCGGACATCGGCGATCTGGGGAAAAACAGCTTCCAGGCGAACACGGACCGGATCAAGCGCATCGCCAGGGAGCAGAACCTGACGCTCCGCGAAGTCGCGCTGCGGACGGCCACGCCGCGCGGCAATTTCATCGGCACGCCGGAAACCGTCGCCGACCGGATTCAGGAGTGGTTCGAGACCGGCGCGGCGGACGGGTTCATCATCCATGCCGCGACGCCGCGGGGTCTCGAGGAATTCGTCGACCACGTTGTGCCGATTCTGCAGGCGCGCGGCCTGTTCCGGACGGAGTACGAGAGCGACACGCTGCGCGGCAACCTCGGACTGCCCGTACCGGAGAATCGCTATACCCGCGCGAGAGCGCTCAAGGTTTGATCCCGACCATGATGGATACAGAAGGAGTGGACACGCATGGCCCAAACGGTTCTCATCCTCTCCGGCAGTCCGAATCCGCAATCGCGACTCGCCGGCATCATTTCCCATCTGGAGACGACGCTTGCCGCGCGCGGCGTCGACGTCGACCATCTCGCCGCCGCGTCTCTGCCGGCGGAAGATTTGATCTTCGGCCGTTTCGACAGCCCGGCTGTTCAGGAGGCGAACGCGCGCGTGGCGCGGGCCGATGCCGTGATCGTCGCCAGCCCGGTGTACAAGGCATCCTATACCGGCCTGCTCAAGACGTTCCTGGATCTCCTGCCGCAGAAAGGGTTGGAAGGCAAGACGGTGCTGCCGGTCATGATCGGCGGCACGATCGCCCATCTGCTGGCGATTGAGTTCGCGCTGAAGCCGGTTCTGTCCGCGCTCGGCGCGCGGCGGTTCGCCGGCGAAGTCTATGCGCTGGATACGCAGGTGGAGCGGAAGGAAACGCCGGGAGGCGTCATTTACGAATTGCAGGACGAATTGCGGGAGCGCCTCGACGCGGCGGCGGCGAGGCTTGCGGGGGAGACGGCGGACGCCGCCGTCCGCGTGTAGCCGCTTGCCGCAAGCATCGCGAAAACCCGGTGCCGGATCGGCGCCGGGTTTATGCATTTGCAATTCAAAATTCTCTATCGACGAATAGAAAAATTCAATCGATGCCCCGCCCCTGTGACGCAAGGAACAAATTGACAGACCTGACGATCTTGCCTTACGATAACAAACAAACATTTCCAATTTAACATATAGGAAAAGATTGAATTCAGGTCGACACAGGAGGGAGGCGTCTGATCATGAACCTGGAAAACATCGAAGCGTTCGTCTATGTCAACCATTTCGGCAGCTTCAACAAGGCGGCGGAGGTGCTCTATCTGTCGCAGCCGTCGGTGACGGCGCGCATTCAGACGCTGGAGCGGGAGCTGGACTGCAAGCTGTTCGACCGGCTCGGGAAACAAGTCGTCCTTACGGAGCAGGGGAAGCAGTTTCTGCCTTATGCGCAGAAGATTCTGCAGACGTTCCAGAAGGGCAAATTGCAGCTTCAGCAAAGAACCGCCGTCCCCAACGAACTGCGCATCGGCAGCACGGCTTCGGTCTCGAATTACGTGATCCCCGAGCTGCTTCCCGTAATCAAGGCCAGATTCCCCGAGCTGACGTTCAAGCTGACGACGGCGCCGACGGAGGATCTGACGGCCAAGCTGCTCAACCGGGAGATCGACATTGCATTCGTCCGCAAATCGGCGCATCCGGCTTTCCAGTCGTTTCTGTTCCACGAAGATCCGATCAAACTGTACGTCTACGCCGATCATCCGTTCGCGCGCTCGGGACGGGCGTCGCTCCGGGACATCATCGGCCAGCCGCTCGTCTTCTTCGAGTGCGGAGCGCTGGACTGGCTCCGGCTGCATCGCGTGTTCGAGGGGCTCGATCAGCCGCCCGACATCGTGTATCATGCCGACAACGCGGAGACGGCGAAGAAGCTGGTGTTGCGCAAGGCCGGCATCTGCTTCCTGCCCGGACTCACCGTCCGCCAGGAGGTTGCCGATGGGCGGCTCAAGCCGGTCGAGATCGAGGAGACCGCCGGCATCGCCCTGCAGACGAACCTGATCGCATTGAGCGGCGAACATGAGGAGATCATCCGGCTGCTGCGCTCGGTGGATCTGAAGGAAGCGCTGGCGTCCTAAATTTTTGCAATCGACGAATAGACAAAGTCTATTAGCGGCATGGCCGGTGCCGTGTTACAGTTGTCTCAAACCCAATTCTCATTAAAACGATAGGAAAAAGAGAGTATGACGCTGCGGAGAGGAGGAAGCCGATTGAGCGAGACGATTCGGCTGGCGCGGACGGAAGACGCGGAGCGCGTTCGGGAAGTGATCCATGAAGCGTACGCCCTGATCCGCGAACTGAACCTGCATTGGCCGGCGGCGCATGCGGACGTGGCGCTCGTGCGGGACAATATCGCGGAGAACGACTGCTACGTGCTGGAAATCGACGGACGGATCGCGGCGACGATTACGCTGTCCCGCAAGGAAGAAGTCCGGCATTGGACCGACCTTCCGTTCCTGAAATGGTTTGCGGTTCACCCCGATTACCAGGGCAAAGGCATCGGCGGGAGGCTGCTTGCTTATGTGGAGCGGGAGGTTGTCCTGGGGCGGCTCGGAGCGCCGGCGGTCACCCTGGCGACGGCCGAGAAACACCCGTGGCTCTTGCCGATGTACGAGCGGCGCGGCTACGAGCGATTCATCGCGTTCGATCCGGGCAACGGGGACGGGATCATGCACCTGCTCCGCAAAATTCTCAACCCCGCCAAATTCGGCGAAGTCCATTCGGTGAGCGGCGACAGGAGGGAATCCCGTTGAGAAACACCATGAAAGCCGTCATCTTGCTGATCCTTGCCGCGCTTTCGGCGGCCGGCTGCGGCGGCGCAAGCGCGGGAGAGAGCAAGGAAGGCGTGAAGAAAATCATCGTCGGCACCGGCACGCAGTTTCCGAAAGTCGCGTTCATCGACGAGAACGGCAAGCTGACCGGTTTCGACGTGGAGCTCGTCCGCCAGCTCGACGCACGGCTTGAGCAGTACGAATTCGAGTTCCGGACGATGGATTTCAGCAACATCCTGCTCAGCCTGGAGACGGGCAAAATCGACTTTGGCGCGCACGAGTTCGAGAAAAATCCGGAGCGCGAGGAGAAATATCTGTTCAACAAAGTGCCCTACGCGTATTGGCGGAACTTCATCGTTGTCGCCAAGGACAACACCGATCCGATCGAATCGCTGGACGACATGCACGGCAAGAAGTTTCTGGCGACGGCCACCAGCGCGCAGGCGCAAATTCTGGAGAACTACAACAAGGAACATCCCGGCGCGCTGGAGATCGTCTACAACAACGGCGGGGCGAACGATCTCGTGACCCAGATCACGACGGGGCGCGTGGATGCGGCGATCGGCGCGGACTTCTCCCTGCCGCTCATCGACCCGCAGGGCAAGCTCAAGACGGTCGGCAAGCCGCTTACGGAAGCCGAAATCCTGTTCATCTTCCGCAAGGACGATCCCGAATCGCAGCAGCTCGCCGACGACATCGACGCCGCGCTGCTCGAGCTGAGGAAGGACGGCACGCTGGCGAAGCTCAGCAAGGAATGGCTCGGCCAGGATTTCACGTACGAAGACTAAAGCCCGGTTCGTCCGCGCTGCAGAAAGCGAGGCCAACGAATGGGTCTGCCATTTGACATCAGCTACGTTTTCTCGTTCATGCCGAAGCTGGCTTCGACGCTCCTGCTCACGCTGGGGATTGTCGCCGGATCGCTGCTGTCGGGTCTGCTGCTCGGGCTGATTGCGGCTTTGCCCCGGCTGTACCGGGTACCCGTGCTGCAGCAGGTGTCGATCGCTTACGCCTCCTTCTTCCGCGGCACGCCGATCCTGATCCAGTTGTTCCTGATCTACTACGGTCTGCCGGAGCTGCTGAAAACGGTGCACATCGACGTCACGCGCACGCCGGTTCTCGTGTTCGTCATTCTGACGTACGGGCTGCATACGGGCGCCTTCGTGTCGGAGACGATCCGGGGCGCCATCATGGCGGTGGACCGCGGCCAGGTGGAAGCCGCCTATGCGCTCGGCATGACCGGCCCCCAGGCGTTCCTGCGCATCGCGGCGCCACAGGCGCTCGCCATCGCGGTGCCGGTGCTCGCGAATCAGACGCTCGCCTTGCTGAAGGAGACGTCGCTCGCCTTCACGCTGGGCGTCATGGAGATGTCGGGCAAAGCGCAGTCGCTCGCGCGGATTACGCAGCATTTTCTCGAGGCGTACCTGGCCCTCGCCCTCATCTATCTCGCGGTCGCGTTCATCCTCGAGAAGCTGCTGCTTGCGGCCGAACGGCGGCTGTTGCGCCATGAACTGCCCGGGGAGGCTTCCGGCCGGTTTCGGCTGCGCAGGGGGCTGACGCTTCGCAAGCTGGCGTCCGGGCTGCAGGGAGGCTCGCCGTCATGAAGCTGGATCCTTCATTTATATGGGAAGCGCTGCTGAAGCTGCTTGAAGCGCTGCCGACGACGCTCGCCATTACGGCCGTCTCGGTCGGATGCGGCTTTCTGGCGGGAACGGGAATTGCGCTCGTCCGCGTCTACCGCGTTCCGGTGCTCCAACGCATGGCGGCCGCCTGGGTGACGGTGATCCGCGGCACGCCGATGCTCGTGCATCTGCTCGTCATCTACGCGGGGCTGACGCTCATCGTGGACAGCCTGACCGGCTACTTCGGCCTCGGCTGGAATTCGGCGCGCATCCCGATGATCGGGTTCGCCTATCTGTCGTTCTCGGTCACCGCATCGGCTTATTGTTCCGAGATTATCCGGTCCGGGCTCCTCGCGGTGGACAAAGGGCAGCGGGAAGCGGCGCTGTCGCTCGGGATGACGGCGATGCAGACGCTCCGGCGGATCATTTTTCCCCAGGCGCTGGCGGCCAGCGTGCCGAACCTGACCAACTTCGTCATCGGCATGCTGCACGGCTCGACGCTGGCGTTCGTCGTCTCCGTCGTCGACATCAACGCCAAGGCGGAGATCGTCGCGTCGACGAACTGGAAGTTTTTCGAGGCGTATCTGGCGGCCGCGATCTTCTTCTGGGCGATGACGATCCTGCTTGAGCGGGCGGGCGGGGCCATCGAGCGCCGCATCAACCGGTATCGCAAGGGGGGAGTGGCATGATCCGGCTGACCGGCATCCGCAAATTGTTCGGCAAGGACGAAGTGCTGCGGGGCATCAGCCTTGAGGTGAACAAGGGCGAAGTCGTCGCGATCATCGGGCCGAGCGGCTCGGGGAAGACGACGCTGCTCCGGTGCATCAATTTTCTGGAGCGGCCGGACGCGGGCGAGATTCGCATCTCTGATCTTCACGTGAACTGCCACAAGGCTTCGAAAAAAGAGATCCACGCGCTGCGCCTCAAGACCGCCATGGTGTTCCAGCAGTACAACCTGTTCCGGCACAAAACGGCGCTCGAGAACGTGATGGAAGGGCTCGTCGTCGTCCGGAAGATGCCGAAGGATGCGGCGCGGGAGCGCGGCGTCCGGCTGCTGGAGAAGGTCGGGCTCGGCGACAAGCTGGATGCCTACCCGAGCCGGCTGTCCGGCGGCCAGCAGCAGCGCGTCGGGATCGCCCGGGCGCTGGCTATGGAACCGGAAGTGATCCTGTTCGACGAGCCGACGTCGGCGCTGGACCCCGAGCTGGTGGGCGAAGTGCTGGCCGTGATCCGCCAGATCGCGGAGGAAGGGATCACGATGATCATCGTGACGCACGAGCTTGGCTTCGCCCAGGACGTGGCGAGCCGCGTCGTCTTCATGGACGACGGCGCCATCGTGGAGGAGGGCTCGCCTGCCGAACTGTTCGCAAGGCCGAAGGAGGAGCGGACGAAACAGTTTCTGAGGCGGCTCGCTCCGGAATATTCGATTTGAGATTTGGGAGGCTGTCCGGATGACGATCAAGCTCAGCATTCTCGACCAGAGCCCGATCCATCCCGGCGAGACCGCGGACGAAGCGCTCGCGCACACCGTCGAGCTGGCCGGGTTGGCGGACCGGCACGGTTTCGTCCGGTTCTGGGTGTCGGAACATCACGACACGGAGCAGCTCGCGGGTTCATCGCCGGAGACGCTCATTCCGTATCTGCTGGCCCGGACGGAACGGATCCGCGTCGGCTCGGGCGGCATCATGCTCCAGCATTACAACCCGTACAAGGTGGCCGAAAACTTTCATGTGCTGGCGTCGCTCGAGCCGGGCCGCGTCGACCTCGGCGTCGGACGCGGGCCGGGCGGGCTGCCGCGCAGCACGCGGGCGCTGCAGCGGTACATGGCCGAGCAGCCGGATTACCGGGACAAGGTCCTCGAGCTTGCCGGTTATGTCGGCGGACGGCCGCTGCAGGACGGCCATCCGCTGGCGGGGCTGCGCGCCACCCCGGTGCCGAGCGTCCCGCCGGAGATCTGGCTGCTGGGCACGACCGTCCAGAGCGCGGAGCTGGCCGCCGAGCTGGGACTGCCGTATGTGTTCTCGCTGTTCATCGGCGGGGACGAGGACGAAGCGGTGGAAGCCGTGCGCATTTACAAGCAGCGCTTCCGCCCCGCACCTTCCGGAAGCGGGCGGGCCGAGGCGATCATCGCCCTCGCGGCGATCGCGGCCGACACGGATGAAGAGGCGCGGTCGCTCGTGCCGACGCACCGGATCGTGAAGGTGAGGCTGGCGAACGGGCAGACCGTGACCGTCGGCTCGGTCGAACAGGCGCAAGACTACGGCCGCCAGGCCGGCATCCCTTACACGATCGAGGAGAAAGAACCGGTCGTCTACGCCGGCTCGAAGGAGCACGTGCTGGCGAAACTGCTTGAAATGCGCGAGGCGACCGGTGTGGAAGAGTTCATGATCACGACGAACATCAAGCCGTTCGAGAAGCGGCTGCGCTCGTTCGTCCTGCTGCACGAAGCGCTGAAGGAGGCGGGGCAGGTTGCGACGTAACCGCAAGGCCGCGGGGAGGGCGGAACGATGAGCGGCCGCGCGCCGGCCGGACGATCGGCGGAGCATCTGGCGCAGCGGCTCATCGCCATCCGGCGGGAAATGCACCGCCATCCCGAATTGTCACATGAAGAATTCGAGACGACCGCGCGGATCCGCGGGTGGCTGGAAGCGGCCGGCATCCGGATCGCGAGCCGCTATGCGCTGCGCACCGGCGTCATCGCCGAGGTGGGCGGGCTGCGGGAAGGGCCCGTCGTGGCGCTCCGCGCCGACATCGATGCACTGCCGATCCAGGAGGAGACGGGCCTCCCCTTCGCATCGGAAGTCCCGGGCCGGATGCATGCCTGCGGCCACGACTTCCATACGGCCGCGATCATCGGCGCCGCGCTGCTCCTGAAGGAGCGGGAGGCGGACTTGCGCGGCACCGTGCGCCTGATCTTTCAGCCCGCCGAGGAGAAGGCGTCCGGCGCGCGCCGCGTGATCGCGAGCGGGGCGCTGGACGATGTCCGCGCCGTCTTCGGCTTGCACAACAAGCCGGACCTGCAGGTCGGCGCCTTCGGCATCAAGGAAGGCCCGCTCATGGCCGCGGCGGACGGCTTCCGCGTCGAAGTGGAAGGGCGCGCTTCCCATGCCGCCGTTCCGGATGCGGGCATCGATCCGGTCGTGGCCAGCGCCCATATCGTTACGGCGCTGCAGTCGATCATCAGCCGCAGCGTCAGCCCGCTGCAGAGCGCCGTCATCAGCGTGACGCAGCTGCACGGCGGCACCGAGTGGAACATCATCCCGGATCGGGCCGAGTTCGAAGGCACGATCCGCACCTTCGACCGGTCGGTGCGATCCCGCGTGCGGGAGCGGTTCGAGCAGGTCGTCCGGGGCACCGCCTCCGCTTTCGGCGCACGGGCGGCCATCCGCTGGATCGAAGGGCCGCCGCCGGTCCACAACGATGCCCGGCTGGCCAAGCTCGCGGAGGCCGTTGCGGCCGAGCTCGGCCTGCGGGCGGTCGTCCCCGTCCCGTCGGCGGCCGGGGAAGACTTCGCGGTCTACCAGGAGCAGGTGCCGGGGCTGTTCGTATTCGTCGGAACGAACGGGCCGCAGGAATGGCATCACCCGAAATTCGATGTCGACGAGCGCGCGCTGGCGCCGGCCGCCGCCTTCTTCGCGGCGCTCGCGGAACGCGCCCTGGCGGATGCGCGGAGCGCATCCTGACACGCCGGCGGGAACCAACCGACCCATCGACAGGAGGTATGCAAGTTGAGTGGACAAGCGGATGTTCAAGCTTTTCTGGATACGTTCGGACAACTGCAGGAGGCGATCGCCGGCCTGTCCGGAGAAGCGCTGCGCTGGAAAGAGGCGCCCGGCAAATGGAGCGTGACGGAAGTGCTCGCGCACCTCGCCGACCACAGCATCGTGACGTCGTTTCGGATTCGCGCCATACTGGCGGGAGACGCGGCCCGTCTGCCCGCTTTTGCCCAGGACGCATGGGTGGCCGGGCAGAAAGCGAACGAGGCCGGGGCGGCGGACATTCTGGCGGCTTACGGGGCGCTGCTGCATTACAACGCGCAATTGCTCGGCCGGCTGACCAAAGCGGAATTGGCGAAGACGGGCGTCAACGCGAAGGGCGAGACCGTCAGCATCGCGGACCTCATACGGGGCTTCGTCCGGCACGTGCACCATCACCTGGGCCAGATCGACCGCATCAAACAGGCGCAGCGGGCCGCGGGGTTGCATGCGCCGAAAGCTTGACGAATGCCGAAGCGGCACAAACGAACCGGGGCAGGGACAACCTGCTCCGTTTTTTTGCGCCAGGGGGCTCGAATGTTTGACAGAGAGATGCAGACACGGGCGGAAGATGCCGTTATGGACGGGAGGAAATATTTGCATTACAATTAATTTCACAATATGAAATAAAGTTTCATTAATTGAAACACAGGAGGCGGGGGATCGTGGCTTACTGTTTCGACGGTCTTGACCATGTCCAGCTGGCTGCTCCGGAAGGCTGCGAAGCGGCGGCGCGCAAGTTTTTCGGCGGCTTATTGGGCTGGGAGGAGATTCCGAAGCCCGCAACGCTGCAAAAACGCGGCGGCGTCTGGTTCCAATGCGGCGCGCATCAGGTGCACATCGGCGTGCAGCGGGATTTTGTACCGGCAGTCAAGGCCCATCCGGCTTTTCACGTGCGGAATCTGGATGCGCTTCGCCGGCATCTGCTCGCAAGCGGCGTGCAGATCACGGACGATGACGCAAGGGCCGAAGAAGGCGTCAGACGTTTCTACATCCATGATCCCTACGGCAACCGGATTGAATTTATGGAAAAGCGGGTGACGGACAAGCGGCAATGAAACGGATCTATCTCGTCAGGCATTGCAAGGCGGCCGGCCAGGAGCCGGAGGCGCCGCTCACCGAAGAAGGCGTGACGCAGGCGGAGCGGCTGGCGGACTTCTTCGCGGGGACTGCATCGTGACCAGCCCGTTCGAACGCGCCATCGCAACCATCCGACCGTACGCCGCCAGAAGCGGAATCGCGATCGAAACGGACGGCCGCCTGAGCGAACGGGTGCTGTCGACGGAACCGCTGCCCGATTGGATGGAACATTTGAAGATATCCTTCACCGACATGGAGGCCAGACTTCCGGGCGGCGAATCGTCGCGGGAAGCGATGGAGTGGGGGGCCGGCGTCATCGAGGAATGCTGGCGGCGGCCGGAGTCGAATACCATCGTGGTAACCCACGGCAACCTGATGGCGCTCATCCTGAAAGCATGCGATGACCGCTTCGGCTATGAAGCATGGAAAAGTCTCACGAACCCCGACGTCTACGAGCTCCGCAAGGCCGATGGGACGCGGGAGATCAGCATAAGACGATTGCGGGAAGCCTGATGAACGCCGCGGTGCCGAACCGCCGCGATCACGCCGCGGTCAAACCGGAGGCGCCGTCGATTTTCGCAGAATGAGGGCGGTCGGCAGCACGATCCGCTTCCGCGGGCGGTCTTCGCCCCGCGCGCGGATCCGCTCGATGAGCAGCCGCATGCCGGTATGACCGAACTGGTATGCCTGCTGGGCGGCCACGGTGACGAACGGATCGGCGCCGGCGAACGGGCCGAAATCGTCGAAGCCGGCGACCGACACCTGCTCCGGCACCCGGATGCCGCGGGCCCGCAGCAGACGGATGACATGCAGCGCGAGCACGTTGTTGCCGGCGACAATGGCGGTCGGCAGCGGATCGAGCCGCTTCAGCCATGCCTCGATGGCCGCCGGATCATGCTCGAGCCCGAATCCCGCCTCCAGCACATAGCGCTCGTCATAGGCCAGGCCGAACGTCTTGAGCGCTTCGCGATAGCCTTCCTGCCGGTACCGCGCACTCGAGACGGCCAGCGAGCCGTTGACCAGCGCGATCCGCCGGTGGCCGAGTTCCGCCAGATGCCCGACGAGCTGCCGTGCCCCGGAAATGCTGTCGCCGAGCACGACGTCGCATTCGATGCCGGGCACTTCCCGGTCGAGCAGCACGAACGGCACCTTGTGCTTCCGGAGCCGCTCCAGGCTCGGGAGCGAAGCGTCGCCCGAAGGCGCGATCAGCGCCCCGTCGACGCGCGTCTTCAGGATCGTCTCGACATAGTTCGATTCCTTGTCCGGGCTTTCGTCGCTGTTGCCGAACAGCAGGCGGAACCCGTTCTCGGCCGCGGCATCCTCCGCGCCGCGGGCCAGCGTCGTATAGAACGGATTGCGGATATCCGTCACGAGCAGGAACAGGATTTTCGACTCTTGCAACACGAGGCTGCGCGCCATGCCGTTCGGCACGTAGTGCAATTCCTCCATGACCTTGAGCACACGCTCCCGAGTCTTCTCGCTTACGCGCTCCGGCTGGTTGATGACCCGGGACACGGTCATGGCCGACACATTGGCCTTCGCGGCAATGTCGTAGATTGTCACCATTCCTGCGACCGCTCCTTAACCACGTTGACTTTTATTTATATTACCGGATTGTAAGCGTTGACATCAACCGGCTCCTGCGAGCGGGCCAAACGGGTTTGCGCGGTCATTGCGACCGGCGAAACGGCACTGTACGCCCATCTTTTTCTGGAGAAAGGTGTCGTCATCGAATAAAAGTCCCGGCCCGGGCCGACGATCCGGTCGCAATTGACATCAAGCGACAATACTTCCCATAAATACGACAATACTTCCTATTTACGCTATCCTGATCGGCTTTATACAATAGAACCAGTTGGGACAACATTAGGTGTGACATCGCTTGAAAGCATCAAGCCGATTGGAGGAACCTGTTGTGTTGGTCGCGTTGGATGTCAAGCGGATTATGGAGCAACTCGGCATCGACTTCAAGCGTTATGAAGAGTGGATGGCGCAGCCGTCATCCGATGATGCCGGCGAGAAAGCCGGCACGGAAGAGAAGAAGCGGTCGTCTTTCTATCGGCTCATACGAACAGGCCGCCTGGCAGACGGACAGCGTCACAGTTGCCGCATCCGACCGGTCAGCGAAGAACAACTGGGAGCAGCCGGCATAAGATAGAAGCGCACCAACCGCGAAAGGAGCCGAAGGGGTGAGCCGACTCGGGTTGTTGGTCCTGCTGTTGTACGTGCTTCTTGTCCTGATTTTTGTTTTTGCCGCTGCCTTTTGACATTGTCCCCATGCTGCTGGAGCCGCATGCCGTGCGGCTCTTTTTTTGTGCGGCGTGCCCAGAAAGCACGTATCTTCTAGCCGGTGAAAGTCCGGCCACGGGAGGGGCCAAGCCCCCGTGTAGCCAGGATGCCTGCGTACGGCGAAATCCGTGCGTAGGAGCGCATCGACGGAAGTACCTGTCAGAGACAGGGCGAGCAACATGTCAGGCCGTAACATCAAGTGAATCCTGCCGCGTCGTCAAAAAGGCCTCGCAAGAGGGAAAAGAGGAAGCCGAGCCCCGCGTACATGG
>NZ_QEWA01000037.1:0-127333 GCF_003390775.1 Thermobacillus sp.
GATCTTGGCAATTCCAATTATACCAAACAGAGAGGTGTTTTTCATTTCGTCAAGCCTGGAACCAAACGAGCTAAAACCCCATCATCCCAAGGAATTAGCGCCATTTTCTCTCTGCGAAAGTTGAGTTGTTTATTTTTGAACTTTAAGGTGAAATCGATTGTAACAAAGAGATATATATATCTCAATAAATATGTTGCTTTCGACTTCGACATTACACAGAATCTTGTTCTGCTGTAATGATTGTCCTTTTGACCCAAGATACTAGTTAGATTACAGTGATCTAAATCCGGACAAAGCGATAATTCAAAGAGAATGCTTATGTATTGCTGTCCGATACTAGTTCATGTAAGCTGTTTATAGAAGGCTTCATTGAGTGATGCAAAGTTAATCGACTGCTATTTTCATTAACAAATTTTATGCGGGAAGACTTGTTTTGCAAGTGGTGATAAAAGTGTTTTGGATACGATAAATATTATAACTATTAAGTGACAAAATGTCTTGGTCGATTAAGGAAACTTAATAAAATTCACCCAGGATTGGGAGATTGTGAAAATGACTGCATTGGATATTATTATAGTAACTTTTAATTCTGAAAAGTGGATAGAAAATTGTTTGAAAAGCATTGAGAACGTGCGCTTTCCGCTTAAAAACATTTATATTACTTTCATTGACAATAATTCGATTGATAAAACTAGACAAATTATTCAATCATATCCCAATCGCCATTTCTTTGGTGGGTTCCAGACGTTTTTTCTCAAAAGCAATCGGGGATTTGGTTATTCCAACAATTTTGCAGTACAGCGTACAAACCAGCAATATATATTCTTTTTAAATGTGGATACCGAATTAGAGCCCGATTCATTAAGCATACTTATTGAGACGGCAGAACGAAGCAAAGCGGATGGTTTTGCGCTCTGGGAGTGCAGACAATTTCCTTATGAGCATCCCAAAAATTATAATCCTGTAACTTTGGAAGTTTCGTGGGCGAGCGGTGCCGCTTGTATGGTAGATCGTGAAGCCTTTTTAAAAGTTGGGATGTTTGACGAGAGGATTTTCTTGTATGCGGAGGATGTTGATCTGAGTTGGAGATTAAGAGGGCACGGATATAAATTGATGTATGTGCCCAAAAGTATCGTTTATCATTACTCGTACGAGAAAGCCGGAGTAATTAAAAAACATCAGTTTTATAACAGTACTTATAATAACTTAATGCTTCGCTATAAATATGGTACTTTGAGAGACATATTTATCGGATATTTGCTGTTCTGTTGTCTTTTTTTTGTAAAAGTCCCTTTCAAAAAAAACGTATGGATGATTTTCAAAAACCTAATCAGAAGTTTCTACCAAGGTCTGAAATTTAGAAACTTGAACAGAAATTTTGGAAAGCTTGGTTTTAAGCCAACCTTTTATATATGGGATTACGAAATAAATCGTGACGGAGCTTATTACGTTAATGAACTCCCAAGTAAACGTCCCCTTGTATCTATTTTAATACGTACTTGTGGAAGACCTCTTGTTCTATATGAGACATTATTAAGTGTGCGGAACCAAACCTATCCGAATATAGAAGTCGTCATTGTTGAAGACGGGCCAGATGTTTCAAGAAATATGATTGAGAGAGAATTCTCCGATTTAAAAATTTGTTACTATGCTACTGGGGAAAAGAAAGGACGGTGCTTCGCGGGGAATAAGGCAATGGAGTTGGCCAACGGAAAATATTTGAATTTCTTGGACGATGACGACGTGTTGTATGCGGATCATGTAGAGGTTTTGTGTTCTCAATTGGAAAGAAATACAGATAAAAAGGTCGCGTATTCTTATGCATTTGAAACTCCAATTAGAGTACATTCGAGAGATCCGTATAAATATGAATTGTTGTACCATAATGTTCAGCACCGGCAACCGTTCAATCGAGAATTGTTGTTTAACCATAATTATTTGCCCATACAGACTGTCATGTTCTCAAAAGACCTCTTTAATGAACATGGGGGGTTTGATATAAACTTAGAAGTGCTTGAGGATTGGGATCTGTGGCTTCGATATGCACAAAAATACGATTTTCTGCACGTTGAAAAAGTAACTTCAGCTTACAGGATTCCTGCGGATTCGAACGACTTTCATGCTAGACAATTAATGTTTGATAAATACTTAACAGTTGTAAGGGGAAAATATAAGCAGTACAATGCGGTAGAAGCTTCTACGCTAAGAAGTTCCAGCGTGATTATAAATCGATTGCGTGGAATGACGGCAAGAGCCATACTGTTTAAAGTTAAACGGAAATTGGTAAGCCGATTAAGAAAATGGCTCAGCAGCAGGTAATAAACAATTAATATAGGAAAGTGGACTGAAATGAAATTTTTTGTTGAGATATTCCGGTATAGAGAACTGCTACGTGAACTGGTCAAAAGGGACTTGAAGGTTAAATATAGAAGATCTGCTTTGGGGATTCTTTGGAGTGTATTTAACCCATTGCTTTTTATGATGGTAACTACATTTATTTTTTCAGCAATGTTTAAGAATCAAATTGAAAACTTTCCTCTTTATTTTCTTAGCGGTCAAATCATATATGCCTTTTTTGCCGAAGCGACTGGACAGGCTCAGATGGGCCTGATTGAAAACGGAGCATTAATTAAGAAAGTATATATTCCTAAGTATATTTTTCCTATTTCCAAAGCCTGTCTTTCTTTGGTCAATACTCTGTTTTCTTTGGTTGCTGTTGTTCTTATTATCTTATTTATGAGGTTTGAACTTCCACCGACTTCGATTTTATTCTTTATTCCTATTTTGCTTATGTTTATGTTTTCCATTGGTATTGGATTGCTTCTGTCATCACTTACGGTATTTTATCGGGATATTATTCACATTTATAGTGTTGTGTTAAGTGTGCTGACCTTCTTCTCGGCAACGTTTTATCCAATAGAGATTATACCCGAAGAAGTAAGAGGTGTAATAGAATATAATCCTATTTACGTATACATTTCCTATTTTAGAGACTTGGTTTTGAATGGACAAATTCCAGATGCGTACCACAACTTAATTGCAATAAGTTACTGTATGGCGTCTATGGTTATAGGCTACATGGTGTTTAGGAAAAACGAGAATAAAATTCTCCTTTATATTTGAGGTGCAAGGTATGGATGAGCCAATAATACAGTTGAATAATGTCTCCGTTGTTTTTGATTTGCACAAGGAAAGAGTAAGCGGATTGAAGGAGTACTTCATCAAACGGTTAAAACGTGAATTAAAAAGTGAGAAGTTTTATGCACTAAATGGCATTGATTTATCGTTGTCAAAAGGTGATATTTTTGGTATCTTGGGGAACAATGGAGCTGGAAAAAGCACTTTATTGAAGGTAATCGCAGGAATTTTGGCTCCCACTGGGGGAAAGATTGTAACTCGTGGGAATATTGCCCCCTTGATTGAACTGGGAGCGGGTTTTGATATGGAGCTAACTGCTAGGGAGAACATTTATTTGAATGGCGCCATTTTGGGCTATTCACGTAAGTTTATTGACAGCAAATTTGAAGATATTGTTAATTTTGCGGAGATACATGAGTTCCTCGATGTGCCTTTAAAGAATTACTCATCCGGGATGGTTGCGCGTATTGGTTTTAGTATTGCCACCATAACAGAGCCTGATATTCTTATCGTCGACGAGATTTTATCAGTCGGTGACTATAGATTTCAAAAAAAATGCGAAGAAAGAATTAAGTCAATGATGTCAGAAGATACAACAGTAATACTTGTTTCTCATCAAATTGATCAGATTAGAAATATGTGCAATAAAGCCGTACTGCTAGATAAAGGGAAAATTATATATTCAGGTACGGCAGAAGACGTGTGTGATTATTACATTAGCCTCGGCCAAGAAGTGGTTTGAGGCACAATTGTTTATTTTATAGGATGGGAGATGCTTTATGAGAACATGTCTTATTACCGGCGGCGCCGGATTTATTGGTTGTGAAGTGTCGAAATTGCTGGAGAACTCTTTTGATCACATCATCGTTATGGACAATTTGCATCCTCAAGTACATACATCAAACAGTAAGCCTGAGAATCTTTCAAAAAAAGCTAATTTGTACGTTGCTGACGTGACAGATCCGATTGCATGGGATGAAGTGTTAACCAAATGGACCCCTGATACTGTTATCCACTTGGCTGCAGAGACAGGAACAGGTCAGTCACTGACTGAAAGTACTCGCCATTCGAATGTGAATGTGGTAGGTACAACGCAAATGTTGGATGCATTCACAAGACATAAAGTTCTGCCCCGAAAAATACTGTTAACCAGTAGCAGGGCTGTTTATGGTGAAGGCAAGTGGATAAAAAAAGACGGTACGGTATTTTATCCAGGACAAAGAAGCAATGAGCAATTGGCAAAAAGCGAGTGGGACTTTAAAGATGCAACCTTTATTCCAATGAGCAGCGATCAAAATACTCCAAATCCCACCAGTGTTTACGGAGCTACCAAACTTGCTCAGGAACATATTATTTCATGTTGGTGCAAGTCATTTGGTGTTGAGTTCACCATACTACGCTTGCAAAATGTATATGGTCCAGGTCAATCCTTAATTAACCCATATACGGGAATCGTGTCGTTGTTTGTCAGGCTGGCCAAGCAAAAAGAGGCGATTCCTTTGTATGAAGATGGCCTTATGCTTCGAGACTTTGTATTTATATCTGATGTGGCCAATGCGGTTTATGAGGCTACAACAAATGAGAAAACAAATGGAAAAACGCTTGATATTGGCAGTGGCAGAGGGATAACAATTAAAGAGGTTGCAAATATAATTGCTGAACGATACGGGGCGCCGACTCCAACAGTCTGCGGGAAGTATAGAAACGGTGACATAAGGCATGCACAAGCCGACATCACAAAAACTTTGGAAACCATGAATTGGAGACCGCAGGTATCGGTTGAAATGGGGCTGGAGTTGCTGTGTGAGTGGATTGATAAAAAATAAATTGAACATTTGTATGTAAATTTGTAAGTAACTTGAGGGAGAGAACTGGATGCTTTACAGAAAGAGTCTTCAGATTCAATCGGTTCTGTTTAATAATGACCAACAGAGAATCATTAGGTCAATCAACAGCATTGTTAGAGCTGTAGACTTTGCAATCAATAAGGAGCTATTTACTAAAATAACGCTTCGCTATGGGGACGGCTCACCGTCGCCATTATTTTCTGAACAAGAAATTGAAGAGTTAAACAAGTTGCATGGAGAGTATGTCCAAATTCAATATCAATTTTTTGGAAAGAACTTAGGATCAGCCAGAGGACACAACAAGTTGGCAGAGGATTCTGATTCGGATTTTATTATGATTATAAATCCGGATATATTGTTAGCGCCGGATACAATTCTGCAGCTTGCCGAACCCTATATCAAGTCGAATCAGAAAATTGGTATCGTTGAAGCGAGACAATTACCAATAGAACACCCGAAACACTATGATACCAAAACCGGAGAGACAAGTTGGGCATCTACAGCATGCGTGCTTATTCCCAGGCCTGCTTTTGAAAAAGTGGAAGGGTTTGATGCTGACACTTTCTTCTTATATTGCGATGACGTGGACTTTTCTTGGAGACTGCGGTTGGAAGGGTATAAAATTATTTATCAACCGTCAGCTGTGGTTTTTCATGACAAAACGCTGTCAAATGACGCTGCTTGGAAAACTAGCGATGCAGAGAACTATTATTCTGCTGAAGCTGGTTTATTGATGGCGTACAAATGGTCAAGACCCGACATTTTAGAACAAATTATTAATTATTTTGAAAAATCGGACATAAGTTATTATCGAGATGCTTTGAAAGAGTTTAACAGAAGAAAAAAAGAGGGTAGATTGCCCAAACAATTAGATACTGATCATAAGGTAAGCGAATTTACGAACAACAACTACGGGAAAATGAGGTTTTCGCTGTGACAATTCTAAAAGGAAATGAGTACCCATATAAGTTCGAGTATGCGGAAGACAATGTGTATGGCCATGTATTTAGTTTGATTGAAGATTTAGAATTGCCCAAACATGGGGTACATTTGGATATTGGATGTGGTTGGGGAGCTATATCTGATGTCATAGCTGTAAAAAAACAACTGCATTACATCGGAATTGACGCCAATCAAGAAGCGGTTAATCATTTGTTGTCTGAGGGTAAAGAGGCATATTCGTTCCGCCTCACAGATTCCCAAAGCAATCTTGAATTCATCGAGCGAATTTTAAATGGCCGGCCTATCTCTTCCATTTCAATAATCGACACCCTGGAACATGTATTTTATCTGGAAGAAGTCATGGACACAATTTCAAGGCTAAGTTTAAAGTATAATGCCCCAGTAATAATTAGTGTCCCGAACTTTACTCATAATGATGTTGTATTGAAGTTGTTATGCAACAAATTAGATGAAACAGCTACCGGTCTATTGGATAAAACACATGTGAATATTTTTAGTGAAGATAGGCTGGTAGCATTATGCCAAAAATACGGACTTCATCAAATCAAACAAAAGGACGTCAGACGCGAAAAGAGCGACCAGTATTTCCCAAAAGAATTATTGACGTTGGCAGAAAAATCGTCGCTTCGACAGCTATTGTTAAATTTAAGAAAAGAAATGGATGGGAATGGGGAAGTATATCAGTTTGTAAGGATGTTTATTGCCAGCCATCCGGTAAAGCATAAATATCCGGCACCACAAGAACAAAGACCATTTTTGTCAATAATAACTAGGACGGTTGGCGATCGACCAGAGGAATTGAAAGAGGTTCTTCTATGCCTTACGGGGCAGGAGTGTACGGACTTTGAAGTAATTGTTGTAGGGCACAATCTAACAGTAGAGAAACAAATTTCGGTAGAAGGCATAATAAACTCTACTCCCGAGTGGATTCGTTCAAAAATACGTTTAGTTAGAGTGAATGGAGGAAATCGTTCTACTCCATTGAATGTTGGATTTGAACAGGCAAATGGTCAGTACATTACGATTTTGGACGACGATGATATTGTATTCAGCAATTGGGTTAAAGAGTTTAAAGAACTATCGAAAGAACACTACGGAAAAATACTTAGAACCGTCTCGGTAAGGCAAGAATATGATCGGATTAAGACCAAGTATAGCCAAAGTTGTTCTATGGCTGTGTCCGGTTTTAAGCGTGATTATCCGCCGGAATTTGATTATTTTACGATGTTACATCATAATCAAAGTCCTGGACTGTGTCTGGCGTTTCCACGAGCATTATTCCATGATCTAAAACTGAGGTTTGATGAATCGATAAATACTATTGAAGACTGGGACTTCATTCTACGTGGGGCCTTTATTTGTGGAGTGGCCAGCAGTCCAGTTGTTACAAATATCTATAGATGGTGGAGAAAGGGGAGCAACTCACAGACACTTCATAGTGAACAAGAATGGAATGAAAATTATCAATATGTACTAAGAAAAATTGACTCTCGTCATTTGATTCTCCCGCCCGGAAGTGCAAAAAAAATTAACTGGTTGGTAGATGCATATATTAAAAATGCGCATTCCGTTCAATCTCAAAATGTTTCTGGTCAAATCGTAAATGAACAAGGAATACAACCAACGTATGATTCATTGATGCAAAAAAGAGAGGTAGCTCATCAAATACTTGCATCTGATTCGTGGTTTATTTTAAAACCTTTTAAAAAATTGATGCGTATATTTGGTAAGCAAATTAATATTCCTGATGTATTTCGAGCTAATGAGAAAGAGCTCGATGACTTTATAAATAACGTAAAAAGCTCTATTGGATGGAAAATTACTGGGGTTATCAGAAGAATAAGGGAATGAGATGCATGAACTTTAGCAGAGGCTCGATTGCAGAATGCTTTAATGCGAGAGAAAATAACCTCGACCTGTTGCGGCTATTTGCTGCAATCTTGGTTATTTTCTCTCATTCTTTTCCTTTGTCACTTGGATCAAATGCAAGTGAACCTTTTGTTTTATTCACAAAGGGGCAAGAGACTTTTGGTGGATTGGGTGTCAGTATTTTTTTTGTGATCAGCGGCTTTTTAATAACGTATAGTTTTGAAAGAAGTGCTAATGTTTATGCTTATATGAGAAATCGCATTCTGCGGATTTATCCTGCCTTGCTGGTAGTACTTCTTATTTCTGTTTTTGTACTAGGTCCACTGGTGACTTCTCTAAGTGTAAAAGAATATTTAATGCACCCTGCAACGATAAAATACTTGGAATCGTTCATGCTCATTAACATGCAGTATAGTTTGCCTGGTGTATTTGAAAATAATCCTTATCCCAATGCAGTTAACGGTTCTTTGTGGACGCTTTGGTATGAGATGTTTTTTTATATGGTAGTTGCTATACTTGGTTTGACAAGGTTATTAAAGAAGCATATTATTATTCCCTTGTTTCTTGCAGTATTGTTCATTGCAGAAATGATCGATCCCGGCATGGCAATCTATCACTACATTGAATTATTTAAATACTTCAGCGCGGGAATGGTAGTTTATTTATGTAGGGATAAAATAAAGCTGAATCATTTTGCGGCAATTGCAAGTCTTGCTATATTATGTATATTTGCGGGAGCGGGTTTATATAGATTTGCTTTTGCTTTGTTTGGTGCCTACCTTATTTTTCATATTGGCTTTGGAGTGCCGAAACTGTTTAAAACTTTTCAGGAAAAAGGCGATTTTTCGTATGGCATGTATATTTATGCGTTTCCTGTACAACAAACAGTGGCCTATTTGCTTGAGGGAAATATAACACCGATCCAAAACTTTGTATTTGCAACTCCCATAATTTTGGGATTATCAATATTATCGTGGTTTTTAATTGAAAAGAAATGCTTGGCACTTAAAAATAAAGCTGTGTTTAGGTTTGCTGTTGTTTTTTCTTGTTCATTGGGGTTAGGCGGCAAACCGTGCTTGTCGTAGACTGGTTTCGGTCTCAAACGTGCTGGGCGTGCATGCTGCCACAAACATCGATCGGATCAGCGCTTGTCTGGAAAGTTCTTTGTTCTCCTGGAGAAACTTGAACCATGCAAGATAGTTGTCCATGTACTTGCTGGCAACGCCGGCAAACCGGCTAAGCCAACGTTTGTAGAGAGAATGGTAGTTGTTCACATTCTGGATGTGATATACGCCTTTCACTCGTTTGGATTCGGTCGATTTGAAACGATAATGCGCAATGCCTCTCTTCGATGCAAATGTCTTGAATGCTCGCCAAGCGTCAGTACAAAGGATGTTCTGCCTGGTGATCCGAGGTGCAATGTGCTCTTCCAAATGGCGGGTCAAGATCCGACCACGGCACACCGCCTTGCTAAACGTTTGTTTCGTCCGGTCTTGGACGACCAGCACACAGACGAGTTCATCGCTGATGCCGCGTTTGGAAACACCGCCGCGTTTGCGAGGCTTTTCCACTTTACGGGAACCCTTCTCGGAGTAGGCGAAATACGTTTCATCCATCTCCACAATGCCCTCGAAAGGGAGGATGGACTCCATTTTCTTGAGGGCGACCAGCACTTTGTGTCGCCAGTAGAACAACCGCTCATGCCGTACGCCCAGGATCTCGGCGCATTTGCGCAGGGAGTGGCCTTCCAGCATCAGCTCGATGTAGGACACCCACAATTCCTTGTTGCGACTACGGTGCATTGGCGTGCCGGTGAGGTCGTTGAACGTTTTCCCGCATTGCTTGCACAGGTATCGCTGGCGGGTCACCCGTGATCCGCCGTAAGGCGACTGGAAAGTGCCATTCCGGATCGCCTTGTTGTGGCCGCAGTGCGGACAGGTAAAACCGGTTTTGTGCTTCTGTTCGCGGATCTCTTCAATCAAGCGTGAAGCGGCTGACTCTGCCGCATCGAACTCTCTGGAAAGCATCAAATGTACTTTCTTGCGATCGGCCGGGGAAAGGCTCTGCAGAAGACGCGTAATATCTTTGAAGTCCATAGCACACCTCTACGAATAAATGTTCTTATTAACAGTATAGAACATTCGTTCGTATAATGCAATTTTTCAACAATGAACCAAAACACAGCTAAAAATAAAAACCGAATAGTTGTGATGCCTAATAATACTGGACAGTGAAAAGTTCTTGTCGAAAAATCGTCACATAGCAAAATAACCCAATCAAGCGAATCTGTAGTATCCTTAAGGTTCCGACACCAGAAAGGAGATCAGATCGCAAGAGGGGGTTACAAGAGTAGTGTACCCGATTTCGTTACGATCGACCAGTCCATGTTGAAATTGATGAATGAAGTTCTATGTGCATTTCGAGCTTGCTTTTCCCGCGTCGCCGCCTTCGAGTGGTTCGTTGTCATCGTTGTCGGTTTGATGGGACGGATCCGCTGGAGCAGGTGACAAACGAGTCGGCTCGGAAACGGATTCGGTTGACTCTCCGGGCCATCGAAGGCTTCGTCATGTGCAGTGTCATCGCGACAGGCATCGTGCAGCTTCTCGCGCTACGCTTTTCCGGTCGTACGCCTGCGCTGTTCTTCCGCTATCTGCGCACGCCTTCCAGGTCGATCGTGTCGGAGGCGACGGTCGTCGCTTACTTGCGCCAATCGCTTTTTCGCTTGTTTGCTCAAAACCCGCATCTGGCGCTAACCCAAATAATTCGTTCCAAGCAGCAATCGGCCCATCCGGATGCGGATTCGCTTGCTTCTTAAATGTGAAAACTTTTCACTGTCCAGTAATAATACTGTGTGACTAATTAAATTTGGAGGTGTCGATATGAAGGGTATCCTCTTAGCAGGGGGAACCGGTTCACGCTTATATCCTTTGACTAAAGTCACAAACAAACACTTGCTTCCGGTAGGCAAATATCCCATGATCTTTCATGGCATTGCGAAATTGAAAGAAGCGGATATCCACGACATCCTGATCGTTACCGGTAAGGATCACATGGGCGATGTGGTCAATCTCCTGGGCAGCGGTGCAGAATTCGGCCTGTCTTTTACATATAAGGTCCAGGACGAAGCCGGGGGAATTGCGCAGGCGCTCGGATTGGCTGAACACTTTGTAAATGGGGACCAAATGGTCGTTATTCTGGGAGATAACGTATTTGAGGACAGTATTGCCCCATTCGTCAGAAATTTTAGAGAGCAGCGTGTCGGTGCGAAAATTTTGATCCAACAAGTGCATGACCCGCACCGTTACGGTGTGCCCGAATTGTCGGGCGACAAGATTGTGTCCATCGAAGAAAAGCCGAAACATCCGAAGAGCCAATATGCGGTCACCGGCATTTATATGTATGACAGTCGGGTTTTCGATATCATCAAGACGCTGAAACCTTCAGGCCGCGGCGAGCTGGAGATTACGGATGTCAATAATGCATATATCCAATCGAATGAACTCACCTATGATATTCTCCGGGGCTGGTGGACAGACGCGGGTACGCACGCTTCGTTGATGAGAGCGAATGAGCTGGCCAAGGATATCGTATATGGCGAGGAATTCGGAAAGTTGAAATTGTAAATTTGCGGAAGACAGGTGTCAGCATGAAAGTATTTGAAACGATGCTTCCTGGGGCCAAGCTGATCGAACCTGCCGTATTTGGCGATCACCGGGGCTTTTTTATGGAGAGCTACAATGAAGAAGTGTTCCGTCGGCATGGGATTACGCATAAGTTTGTACAAGACAATCATTCCTTGTCGGTTGAGGCCGGGGTATTGCGCGGGCTTCATTATCAGTTGAACCCCAAAGCCCAGACGAAGCTGATTCGGGTGACGGCAGGCGCGATTTACGATGTCATTGTCGATATTCGTCAAGGTTCGCCCACTTACGGGAAGTGGCAGGGATTCATATTGAGCTCGGCGAACAAGCGTCAATTGCTGGTGCCGAAAGGATTTGCCCACGGCTTCTGCACGCTGGTTCCGAACACCGAAGTACAGTACAAGGTGGATGAGTTCTATTCTCCGGAACACGACCGCGGCATTGCATGGAACGATCCGTCGCTCGGCATCGATTGGCCGACTTCCGCGCCGATCTTGTCCGAGAAAGATGGCAAGCATCCCCAGCTTGCAGAGGCTGAGAACAATTTTGTTTATGAAGGGTGAAAACGTCACGTGAAAATACTGGTTACAGGCGGAGCAGGGTTCATTGGCAGCAACTTCATCCTGTACATGGTGCGAAAATACCCTGATTATCAAATCATCAATGTCGATGCGCTGACTTACGCGGGAAATCTGGAAAATTTGCGAAATGTCGAAAACCATCCGAACTACCGGTTTGTCAAGGCGAACATTGCCGACCGCGCCGCCATGGAACCGTTATTCAGGGAAGGCCTCGATGCGGTGCTGAACTTTGCGGCGGAGTCGCACGTGGACCGCAGTATCATGCAGCCGGATTTGTTCGTGCGTACCAATGTGCTCGGCACGCAGACGCTGCTTGATCTGGCCAAGCATTACAATGTCGGCAAGTACGTGCAGATCTCGACAGACGAAGTGTACGGAACGCTTGGCGACACGGGAATGTTTACCGAAGAGACGCCGCTTGCACCGAACAGCCCGTATTCCGCAAGCAAGGCAGGCGCCGATCTGCTCGTCCGGGCGTATCACGAGACGTTCGGTTTGAATGTCAACATTACGCGTTGCTCCAACAACTACGGGCCGTACCAGTTCCCCGAGAAACTCATTCCGCTGATGATCCGCAATGCGCTCGAAGATAAGCCGCTTCCGGTCTACGGGGACGGGCTGAATGTTCGCGATTGGTTGTATGTCGAGGATCATTGCAGCGCTGTGGATTTGGTGCTGCACAAGGGAGTGAGCGGCGAGGTTTATAACGTCGGGGGCAACAACGAACGGACGAACATTGCGGTCGTAAAGACGATTCTGGCTGAACTCGACAAACCGGAATCACTTATCCGGTTTGTGAAAGACCGCCCCGGCCATGACCGGCGCTACGCCATTGATGCAACGAAGATTCGCCGCGAGCTCGGCTGGCAGCCGAAGTATGATTATGAGACCGGCATTCGGGAAACGATCCGCTGGTACCTTGCGAATCAGGATTGGATGAATCAAGTAGTCTCCGGAGCGTACCTCCAATACTACGAGCAGCAGTATCGCGAGCGGAAGGGATAATCATGACCGACACAATGAAAATTCTGGTCACCGGTGCGAACGGCCAATTGGGCCGGGAGCTTGCCTGGTTGCAAGCGCCGCAGAATATGGAAATCATCGGCTTCGGCCGGGGGGAGATGGACATAACCAATCTTGCGCAATGCCGCAGCGTGATTCGGGCGCACAGGCCGGATGCGGTCATTCACTGCGCAGCGTACACGAAGGTCGATCAGGCTGAGTCCGAGCCGGATGAAGCGTATCGTGTCAACGCGTACGGGACGCGGAACACGGCCCTTGCGGCGGAGGAAATCGGCGCAAAGTTCGTCTATGTGAGCACGGACTATGTGTTCGACGGCCGTGCGGACAAACCGTATCGCGAATACGACCGGACGGATCCTCAGACCGTCTATGGACGGTCGAAGCTGGCCGGGGAGCAGCTGGTCCAATCGCTGTCCAGCCGATATTTTATCGTGCGCACGTCCTGGGTGTACGGGAAGTATGGCGCTAATTTCGTTAAGACAATGCTGAAGTTGGCGGAAGATCGGGACAGGCTGAAGGTCGTCCATGACCAGGTCGGTTCGCCAACCTATACACTGGATCTCGCGCGATTCTTGCTGGATCTGGTGAAGACCGACTATTACGGCATCTATCACGCTTCCAATTCCGGCACCTGCTCCTGGTACGAGTTTGCGAAGGCGATTTTCGAGGAAAGGGGATTGAATGTAGAAGTCGAGCCGTGCACGACGGCCGAGTTTCCGCGTCCAGCGCCACGGCCGGCCTATTCGGTGCTGGATCACGGTGCGATTAGGGTTCATGGGCTTGCACCGCTCCGTTCGTGGCGGGAAGCGCTGCGCCACTATCTGCAGAATTGTGAGTGAATCGAGGGGCTTCACACAAGGCTGGCGAGCCGGCCGAGAGAGTATGTATAGTAACATACAGTGCTTGGAACATCGAGGACTGCCTGCACGCCTTGCAAAGGCAGTCCTTTCCGCTTGCTTCCGTCGTAATCGTCGATAATGCGTCAACGGATGACACGCAAGAGGTGTTGTCGCGCTTCGGCAGAAATATTCGGCTCATAGCCAATCAACAGAACAACGGCTTCGCAGGCGGGCAGAACCAGGCGATCGCCGCTTCGGCGCCGTCCGACTATGTGCTCGTGCTGAATCCGGACGTGTCACTTGACCCTGATTATGTTGCCGAAATCGTGGCCGTCATGGAGCGAGACCCGCGTATCGGCAGCGCGACGGGGATGCTCGTCCGGGCCGACCAGCCCGACACGATGGATAGCGCCGGACTGGTGTTGCGCCCGGATCGCAATGCGGCTGATCTGGCGGCCGGAGAACGGGTTGCGGATTGGACAAGCCCGCGCGAGATCTTCGGCGTGTCCGGCGCAGCGGCCATGTATCGCCGGGCCATGATCAAGGACATTTCGGACGGCGGCCAGTTCTTCGACGAAGACTTCTTCGCATACAAAGAAGATGTGGACGTCGCCTGGCGCGCGCGTCATCTCGGTTGGACGGCGGTCTACGTGCCCTCCGCAAGAGCTGTGCATCGAAGGGGCTGGAAGCCGGGCGGACGGCGATCGGTGCCGCTTTTCGTCAGACGTCATTCGTACCAGAACCGCTTTTTTACCTTGATCAAAAATGAACCTTTCGGACCGCATCTCTTCCTTCTTCTTCCGAGGTTGCTGCTCATCGAGGCGGCGAAGCTGGGCTACATCATCCTGTTCGAGCCAGGACTGCTCGCATGCTGGCCGCGCATTATGAAGCTGTTGCCGACCATGCTGGGCAAGCGGCGCCGGCTGTTCCGACGTGCGGTGTCGAAGCGCGGCGATATCTAGTGGAAGATTGTTGGTAGGATTCATTTTTTCTGCTAGAATTGTAGTGAATGATTAAATGGCCTCGGTCATCTGTGGGTGAGTGCGGTGTTAAGGCAGAATCAGCGATTTCTGACGCAAATTTATGTGCTTTTCGATGCGGTCGGCATGATCGTCGCTTTTCTTGCGGCGTACTGGATCAAGTTTGAAAGCGGTTGGCTGCCCGGAACGGAGGCATTGTCATTCAGTTCTTACCTGCTCTGGGGGCTCGTATACGCCATTCTTGCCGTGCTTGTCGGCTATTCCGCCGGACTCTACAAACCGCGGCGGCGGACGAAACTCTCGACGGATGTCTGGAAGCTCGGGCAGGTGCATCTGCTCAGTTTCGTCGGGCTGCTCAGTTTCCTCTATTTCGCGAAAGAGATCCACGTGTCGCGGGAGTTTCTCGGCATCTTCCTGGGACTGAATCTGACAGTACTGTCCGTCTACCGGATCGCAGTCAAGATGACGTTGTTCCGCCTGCGCCGCGCGGGTTACAACAAGAAGTATCTGCTCATTCTCGGCGCGGGATCGGTCGGGCGCAATTTCTACAAGAGCCTGTTGCAATATCCCGAGCTGGGTTATGAAGTTTTCGGCTTTCTCGACGACAATCTGACGGAACATCCCCCGACCGGACTTCCGATGCCGCCGATACACGGCGGACTGGATCGACTGGATGAGTTGCTCCGCAAGCATACCATCGATGAAGTGATCATCGCCCTGCCGCTCGCAGCGCACGAGAAGTTTGCGGAAATCATCGAGACCTGCGACAACGCCGGCGCGAAGACGTTGATTATCCCCGACTACTTCGATCTGCTGCCGGCGCGTCCGTACTTCGACAATTTCGCCGGCATCCCGCTCATCAACGTGCGCGACATTCCGCTGGACGAGCTCGGCAACCGGCTGCTGAAACGTGCTTTCGATATCGTGTTCTCGATCGCGGCCATCATCGTGACGTCGCCGATCATGCTGATTGCCGCCATCGGGATCAAGCTGACGTCGCCGGGTCCCGTCATCTTCAAACAGGAGCGGATGGGGCTGGATCGGCGCACCTTCGTCATGTACAAGTTCCGGACCATGCATGTGTCGGACCAGAATACGGCGGATACGCAATGGACGGTGGAGAACGATCCCCGCCGCACGAAGTTCGGCGCCTTCCTGCGCCGGACGAGCATCGACGAACTGCCGCAGTTTTTCAATGTGCTGAAGGGCGATATGAGCGTTGTCGGCCCGCGTCCCGAGCGGCCGTATTTCGTGGAGCAGTTCAAGGACGAGATCCCGAAATACATGGTGAAGCACCACGTCCGCCCGGGCATCACCGGCTGGGCGCAGACGAACGGGCTGCGCGGCGATACCTCGATCCAGGACCGGATCAACCACGATTTGTATTATCTCGAGAACTGGTCGTTCATGTTTGATCTGAAGATTATCATCTTGACGATCTTGAGGGGATTTGTGAACCGCAATGCCTATTGACACCACGGGTCTGACGGGGAGCAGGCCGGATGTGTCGGTCATCATCCCGACGCTGCAGGCCGGCGAAGAACTGCGCAGGCTGATCGAAAAGCTGCAAAACCAGACGCTTGCGCCGCGCGAGATCCTCGTCATCGACTCGGCTTCGACGGACGGTACGCCTGAGATCGCGTTGGGCTGCGGCGCCAGAGTAATCGGGATCGATCGGAAGGACTTCGACCATGGCGGGACGCGCAATCTGGCCGCGTCATATGCCGTCGGCGAAGTTCTTGTCTTTATGACGCAGGATGCGGTGCCGGCGCATCCGGAGATGCTGGAGCGGCTGGTGGCGCCGCTGGAGGATGAGCGGATCGCTTGCGCCTATGCGCGGCAGGAGCCGCGTCCCGATGCGGGCGTGCTGGAGCGGCTGACACGCGCGCACCTATACCCGGAACAGCCGGACGTGAAATGGAAATCGGATCTTCCGCGGCACGGCATCCGAACGTTTTTCTGTTCGAATGTATGTGCGGCTTATCGGCGGGATGTGTTTGAGCAGCTGGGACGTTTTCCGTCGCCGGTGCTGTTTAATGAAGATTTGTTCTTCGCGGCGCGAAGCATTATGGCGGACTACGGGGTGGCGTATGCGGCCGACGCGCGCGTCGTCCACTCTCACGATTATACGCTCGGTCAACAGTTTCGCCGCTATTTCGACAACGGCGTCTCGATGTGCGGCAACGATTGGGTTTACGCCCACTCGGGCGTAGGCAAATCCGGGAGCGGGATGGTGCTCGCCATCACGCGCGAACTGATCCGAAGTCGGCAGATGCGGTATATCCCGCGGCTGCTCATGGAATCGGCGGCGAAGTTCATCGGTTATCAGCTCGGCAAGCGTCACCGGCTGCTGCCTGGAGCACTTTGCAGAAGGTTCAGCATGCACCGCGGCATTTGGGATCGGTATTACCAGACCCGTTCGGCCGGCGAGACGCTGCAGGGATAGTCTGTCAACCGGAGGTGGGTTGAGGATGCGGAAAGGTCTGATCGCCGCTTTGGTCGTCATCGTGCTGCTGGCGGTCGGCGGTTATGCGGGCGTGCAATACGGCAAAAAATTCATCGCGGAACGCGTCATGAATGAAGTGGTCGAGCAGGTGCTTCAAGACGAGGAAGTGCGCCGGCTGATGGACGATCCGGAAGTGCGCCAGGCGCTGCGCGAAGCCGTGTCTGCGGAAGATCTGGAGCGGCTGCGCAACGAAATCGGGGCAAAGCTTGGAAGCGGCGGTTCTGACAGCGGCTCGGGCAACTCGGCTGGCGATACGGGCGATGGCGCGGGCGGCAAGTCCGGTGCCGGAAGCTCGGCGGCAGGCGGCGGGAATCTGGTCATCACCAGTCTCGAAGAAGCGGAGGCGCTGGTGCTCGAGAAATTTTCGATCGGCGAGATCCGCCGGTTTGCGGCGATGGCCGGTAACGGCCTGACGGCAGAGGAGAAGCAGAAGATTCAAGAGGATGCCATGAGCCGGTTTACGGAGGAAGAGTTGCAGGCGCTCAAGCTGATCGCACTGATGGAAGCGGAGAAGCGGCTTGGGGAGTAGCGTGGGTTGAAGCCTTTTCGGGAACCGGCCGCCGCATCTTTCCCGGCTTGCAACCTGCCCTGCACCCGCCTATACTGTTTCACGAATGCGCGCCGCACGAATCACAGAAAGGTCAGATGCATCATGGCATGGTTTTATGTACTCATCGGCGGGCTGCTGGAGATCGGCTGGGCATACGGCATGAAAGAGTCGGAAGGCTTCACGCGGCCGCTGCCAAGCGCGGTGACCATCTTCCTGCTCATCGTCAGCTTCTATTTCTTCGCGAAATCGATGACGATGCTGGAGACCGGTGTGGCGTACGCCGTCTATACCGGCATCGGGACGGCCGGTACGGCCATCATCGGCATGATGTTCCTGGGCGAGTCGGCCGACCCGATGCGGCTCCTCTTCCTGGCGCTGCTCATCGGCGGTATCATCGGCTTGAAGGTCATCAGCCCGGAAGAACCGCAGAACAAGAAGCAGACGGACGAAGGAGGGGCAGGCTGAAATGGCATGGATCTGGCTGCTGATCTCCGGACTCGGCGAAATCGGCGGCGTTACCTTTATCAAGCTGTCGGACGGCTTCAAACGGTGGAAACCGACCGTCGGCGTGGCCGTTTCAAGCTTCATCAGCTTCTATTTCCTGTCGCTCGCGCTGCGAGAAATTCCGATCGGCACCGCATACGGCATCTGGACAGGCATTGGAGCGGCGGGAAGCGTGCTGCTCGGCATGGTGCTGTTCAAGGAATCGCGGGACATCCGCAAACTGCTGTTCATCGCGATGATCATCGCCGGCGTCGTCGGACTGCGGTTCTTCGGCGCGTAAAGTCCACGCCGGCCTGCATACCCCTGGCACCGCAAAGCCAGGGGTTTATTCATTTTCAGGTGGGATGATTCACCGCTGAACGGATACACTATCTGGAAAAAAGGAAAGGCTGAACCACCATGCGGCGTTCTTTCCTCGCAGCGGCGATACTGGCGGCACTGCTCCTGCCGGCGGTCCCCGCGCCGGCGGAGGACCTTGCGGCCCAGGCGGCCGGGCCCGGCCTGAAGCCGCCCGCACATCCGGCCGAGCCGGAGGCACCGCCCGCTCCCGCGCACACCCCGAGCCGCCCGGATGTGTGCGCCCCCGCTTCGCCGGCGGACCTGAAGCGGCGCGTCCCGTTCACCGTGTTCGCGCCGCGCGCGCTGCCGGCAGGCTGGGTCCCGGCGGTCTGCGCCTACCCGCCGGGCAGCCGGCGCGTGTACGGCCTGCGCATCCAATTCCGCGCGGCCTGGACGGCGCTGCCGCCGGCCGGCATCCTCGGGGACCGGATCGCCGGCATCGCCCAGACGAAGGCGTACCTTGCGCAGCTCACGGACAAGCACGGCGAGCTCGTGCGGCTGCGCGGCCGGACCGCGCGGTTCGAGCCCTGGCCGCCCGGCGCCCGCGACGAAACCGGCCGCGCCTTTCACGGCGGCATCCTGCGCTGGATCGAGCAGGGCACGCTGATCGAAATCGACAGCCGCTTCCTGACGCGGGAGCAGATGATCCGGCTGGCGGAAGAGCTGCGGCCGCTGTCCGGCACATCCGCCGAAAGCGTTCGGCCGCAATTGCCAATTCGCCCCGGCAATTCTATACTGGGGGTGCAGGACAGACACGCCCGGGCCTGACGCGTCTGACCAGGTCCGGGTGCGGCTCGGGGCTCAAGGGAGGCGGACGCGGTTGATACGGATCGGGCTGGCGGGATGGGGCGACCATCCGTCGCTCTATCGGCATGCCCGGCAAGCGGGCGGGAAACTCCAAACCTACAGCGGCTGGTTCGACATCGTCGAAGTCGATGCGTCGTTCTACGCCATCCAGCCGGAGAACGTGACGGCGAAGTGGGCGTCCGAGACGCCGGCCGGCTTCGGCTTCATCGTGAAGGCGTACCAGGGGATGACCGGCCATGCCCGCGGCGGCGTGCTTTACCCGGACACGGCTGCCATGTTCGCCGCATTTCGCGCGTCGCTCGAACCGATGCGCGAAGCGGGCAAGCTGCTCGCCGTCCTGTTCCAGTATCCGCCATGGTTCGACTGCACGCGGGAGCACGTGAACAAGCTGCGCGAAGCCCGGGCGTTGATGGACGGCATCCCGTGCGCGCTCGAGTTCCGCAACCGCACCTGGTTCGAGGCCGGCATGCGGGATAAGACGCTCGCGTTCATGAAGCGGGAAGGCTGGATCCACAGCGTGTGCGACGAACCGCAGGCCGGGGAAGGCTCGATCCCGATCGTTGAAGAAGCAACCGATCCCGGCCTGACCATCGTCCGGTTCCACGGTCGCAACGCGGCCGGCTGGAACGCCGGCGGGCCGGGGTGGCGCGACGTGCGCTACCTGTACCGCTATGCCGAAGCGGAGCTCAAGGAATGGATGCAGCGGTTGAAGCGGCTTGAGGCGCAGTCCGGCACGGTCTGCGTCATCTTCAACAACAACTCCGGCGGCGACGCCGCGGACAACGCGCTGCAGCTCATGCGCTTGCTCGGCCAGCGCCCGCCGCGCGGCAGCTTCGACCGGCCCGAGGAGCCCGAGCAGATGGACTTGTTCGAACTTTAAATTCAAGACAAGGAGTGAGGCTGGCGATGGCCAACGTACGGCATGTGGCCGAAACGACGACGCTGAACAACGGCGTGAAAATGCCGTGGTTCGGGCTGGGCGTCTACAAGACGCAGGAAGGACCGGAAGTGGAACAGGCGGTGGCCGCCGCCCTGGAGGCCGGCTACCGGCTGATCGACACCGCGGCGCTGTACGGGAACGAGAAGGGCGTCGGCAACGCCATCCGGGCCAGCGGCATCCGCCGGGAAGACATTTTCGTCACGACGAAAGTATGGAACAGCGACCAGGGCTACGACGAGACGCTGCGCGCGTTCGAAGCGAGCCTGAGCAGACTCGGCTTCGACTACGTCGACCTGTACCTCGTCCACTGGCCGGTGAAAGGCAAATACAAGGACACCTGGCGCGCCCTCGAGCGGCTGTACAAGGAAGGGTATGCGCGCGCGATCGGCGTCAGCAACTTCCATATCCATCACCTGGAGGATCTGCTGTCCTCGTGCGAAGTGAAGCCGGCCGTGAACCAGGTCGAGTGCCATCCGCTGCTCACGCAGGAGGAGCTGCGCAAATACTGCCGCGATCAGCACATCGCCTTCCAGGCGTGGAGCCCGATCATGAAAGGCCAGCTCGACCTGCCGGTGATCACGGAACTGGCGGCGAAATACGGCAAGACCCCGGCCCAGATCGTGCTGCGCTGGGACCTTCAGAACGACATCCTGACCATTCCGAAATCGGTTCGCCCCGAGCGCATCCGCGAGAACGCGAACATTTTCGATTTCGAGCTGTCTGCCGAAGACATGGCCCGCATTGACGGCCTGAACCGGAACAGCCGGTTCGGCGCGGACCCCGACAATTTCAATTTCTGAGTCGATTTCTGAGCCTCCGGCGCCCTGCGGGAACCGCTGCCTGTTCCGCCGCGCCATGCATCTCCGGCCGCCCGGCGGTGAACACTACGAGCGGACATGAGCGGCTGCCCGTTGACAACCTCGAACTGTAACGAATATAATTACAGTACGAAGCGAGGTGCCCTCATGAACAGCGAGTTCACCATAGCGGTGCACAGTCTCGTCCTGCTGGCGTACCTTCCCGAGCGGATGGCATCCAGCGAGACGATCGCGGAGAACGTCCAGACGAACCCGGCGCGCATCCGCAAAGTGATGAGCGTGCTCAGGAAGAGCGGCTTCGTCGAGACGCGGGAAGGGGTGCGCGGCGGCTACCGGCTGGCGGTCGAACCCGGCGAGGTGACGCTCGGCGACATCTACCGCGCCATGGCGCAAGGGTCGCTCATGCCGGGCTGGTGCTCGGGCGATCCGGAGATGGACTGCATCGTCAGCTCGAACATGCGGACGGTCATGAACGGCATTTTCTGTACGGCGGAGAAGCGGCTGGAGGATTACTTCGACAGCATCACCATCCAGGCCGTGCTCGGTCAGATCCGCGCCTGCCAGGTATGACGGGCTTGTCTCAAGCCCTCGCATACAGCGCGGAGCGCAGCATGCGCTTCGACATCTTGACGAGGAAAGGAGATCAGACGATGGCTATCGAACTGACGAAAGACAACTTCCAGGCGAGCATCGCCGAAGGCGTGACGCTGGTTGATTTCTGGGCGCCCTGGTGCGGCCCTTGCAAAATGCAGCTTCCGATCGTGGAGGAGCTGTCCGCGGAACTCGGCGGCCAGGCGAAGATCGGCAAGATCAACGTCGACAACGAACCGGAGCTCGCATCCCAATTCGGCGTCATGAGCATCCCGACGCTGATCCTGTTCAAGGACGGCCAGCCGGTCGACAAAATGGTCGGCCTGCAGCCGAAGGAAGCGCTGAAGACGAAGATCCTCGCGCACGTGTGATCCCGCGGCGGCCGAACACGAAGCCTGCGCCATCGTCATCTCCAGTGCGGATGACGGTTCGCGCGGGCTTTTTTATCTGGATTTTCGAATGAGAATTTTTTAATAATGGAGGAAAAATAATACTAACCATAGAATTGTTTCCTTCCACAATAATCTGGACGGAGAGATCGTCTCTTTATGGCAACATTTATTCTAAAGTTTCGTCAAAAATCGACCGATTCGATTATTAAAAGTATACAATTCTTTGGCGGAGAAATCGAATACGTATCTCCAGTCCTGCCTATCATTGCATTTCAATCTGACCAACAAACAGTGAGAAGGATTCGGGAACATGTTGCATATGATTATTTATTTAAAGCACCTGACCATGGGTCATTGCTTGAGCACGGATCCTTGACTTCGCATTATACGCCGCTGAATATAGTCCCAAAAGTAGATGCCTCCAGGCTTCGATCAGCCGGACTTACCGGTTGGGGTGTTGTTGTTGCCATATTAGATTCAGGAATCTCTGAAGAGTGGGTCAGAGAGCGTCATGATTTTACCGGATTCGGCAGTCAGCCTGTAATCGATCATGGGAATAAAGTAGCTAATATAATTAAGCGGTTTGCCAGAGGCAGCAGGTTAATCAGCTGCAAAGTTGGGCAAAATTATCATGATCTGAAACTGACGGATGTTCTGAAGGCGATTGACTTTGCAATAAGCCAGCAAGTGCATGTTGTCAACATGTCTTTGGGGTTTGAAATCGAGAACTGCAGAAGGGGACATGGATGCCCCTTATGTGATGTTGTAAATTACTATACGCATCATAATGGGGTACTCTTTGTAGCAGCCGGTGGCAATGATGGAGAAGAAGGCTCCATAAGGTGTCCTGGACGCTCGTTTGAAGTTATTACGGTTGGTTCCATCAAACAACAGTCTTTGGCGGTTGCCGATTATAGCAGCAAGGGACTACCCGGCTTTAACAAGCCGAATATTTTGACTTCAGGATCTATATACTTTGATGGGAAGTACGATGAGGGAACATCGTACTCGGCACCCTTAATAGCAGGTGTATCCGCGGCACTAATGACAGGGGCTCAAATGTCTGTTGCAAAAGTCAAGCAGCTTCTTTATACTAGTGCGGAACGCATTGAGCGTGTACCGGAACATCACCAGGGATTCGGAGTATTTAGTATTGAGAAGCTAATGGAGGTACTTGAAAATGAAAAGAGTATTGCTGCGAGTGAGGGACAAGAACCAAGTTAGTTTATTGTCTGACTATGGTTCTGTCACTTACGTATCCCCGGTGATCAATTTGGTGGGAATGACGATCGAGGACGATAAACTTTACATGCTTCAGTCCGACCAGAATGTATTGCAAGTTGACATTGTGGAGGATGGAAGCTTTTTGGCGCAAGTATGAAGGAAGTTTCCATGCATAGATTACTTTCAACGCTGGTCAGAACCGCCAGCGTGTTTTTATTATTGCTGAAGTGTTGGGGTGTTTTGATGATGAACTGAAATAGCACGTGAGAGATGACCTGACTTTAAATACCTAAAGCCCTCATGTATAATGGCGAGAGATGATAACGGCCAGGGACAAGGAGTTGCAAGAGCATGGGGCTTAAAGCGGGTATCGTCGGTCTTCCCAACGTCGGGAAATCGACGCTGTTCAACGCCATTACGCAAGCGGGCGCGGAGTCCGCGAACTATCCGTTCTGCACGATCGACCCGAACGTCGGCGTCGTCGAAGTGCCGGACGAGCGGCTCGACAAACTGACCGAACTGGTGAAACCGCAGCGGAAAGTGCCGACCGCCTTCGAATTCGTCGACATCGCCGGCCTCGTCGCCGGCGCGAGCAAGGGCGAAGGGCTCGGCAACAAATTTCTGGCGCACATCCGCGAAGTGGATGCGATCGTGCACGTCGTCCGCTGCTTCCAGGATGAAAATATTACCCACGTCTCCGGCAAGGTCGATCCGCTGAGCGACATTGCGACGATCAACCTGGAGCTGATTCTCGCCGACCTCGAGACGGTGGAGCGGCGCCTCGAGCGCGCCCGGAAGAACACGAAGAGCGGGGAGAAAAAATATATCCAGGAAGTCCAGGTGCTGGAGCGGATCCGCGAGGCGCTCTACAATGACCAGCCGGCGCGCAGCGTGGAGCTGGACGACGACGAAAAGCTGCTCGTCCGCGACCTGCACCTCATCACGAGCAAACCGGTGCTGTACGCGGCGAACGTCAGCGAGTCCGAAGCGGCAAACGCGGACGGCAATCCGCTCGTCCAGGCTGTCCGGGCCTACGCCGAATCGGAAGGCGCCGAAGTCGTGCCGATCAGCGCGAAAGTGGAGGCCGAGATCGCCGAGCTCGACGGCGAAGACAAGGCGCTGTTCCTGGAGGAGCTCGGCATCAAGGAATCCGGACTGGACCGGTTGATCAAGGCGGCCTACAAACTGCTCGGCCTGCAGACGTACTTTACGGCCGGCGAGCAGGAAGTCCGCGCCTGGACGATCCGCAAGGGCACGAAGGCGCCGCAGGCGGCCGGCGTCATCCACTCCGACTTCGAACGCGGCTTCATCCGCGCCGAGGTCGTCTCGTACGAGGACTTCGTGGCGGCCGGCTCGATGAACGCGGTGCGCGAGCGCGGCCAGCTGCGCCTCGAAGGCAAGGACTACGTCGTGCAGGACGGCGACATCATGCACTTCCGCTTCAATGTCTAGGGACGCGCGAACCGGTCATGCGACGAAAGGGCCTTGCGCCCTTTTTTCGTTGAAAGATGGTTGATTCTGCCGCCGCTCTTCGGCGCGGGATGCCGGCACGCAGGGGGCGCGTTTGTGGTATAATGAAAAGTACGGAACTTGGAAGCAGGGGTGTTCATCGATGTTGCTGGACCGTTTGCAGGCGCTGGCGGACCGCTACGAGAAGCTGAGCGAGCTGCTGTGCGATCCCGCGGTCGCGGCCGATCCGAAGCGGCTGCGCGAATATTCGAAGGAACAATCGGATCTGGAAGAAGCCTATCAGGCTTATATCGAATACAAGAAAGTCGTCGCGCAGCTGGATGACGCGAAGGCGATGCTCGGCGAAAAGCTGGACGACGAAATGCGGGACATGGTCAAGCAAGAGATCGAGGAACTGACCGCGCGGCGGGAGGAGCTGGAGAAGCGCATCCGCGTCCTGCTGCTGCCGAAAGACCCGAACGACGACAAGAACGTCATCGTCGAGATCCGCGGCGCGGCCGGCGGCGACGAAGCGGCGCTGTTCGCGGCAGACCTGTACCGGATGTACACCCGTTATGCCGAAAGCCAGGGATGGCGGGTCGAACTGCTGGACGCGAACGTGAGCGACCTCGGCGGCTTCAAGGAAGTCATCTTCATGATCTCCGGCAAAGGCGCTTACAGCAAGCTGAAATACGAGAGCGGCGCGCATCGCGTGCAGCGCATCCCGGTGACCGAGTCGGGCGGACGCATCCATACGTCGACGTCGACGGTGGCGGTGCTTCCGGAAGTCGAAGAGGTCGAAGTCGAAATTCTGGACAAAGACATCCGCGTCGACACCTTCTGTTCCAGCGGCGCCGGCGGCCAGTCCGTCAACACGACGAAATCGGCCGTGCGCGTGACGCACATCCCGACCGGCATCGTCGCGACGTGCCAGGACGGCAAGTCGCAGAACGACAACAAACAGAAGGCTTTGCAGGTGCTGCGCGCGCGCATCTACGAGATGCGGCGGCAGGAGGAAGAGGCGAAGCTTGCGGGCGAGCGGCGGAGCAAGGTCGGCACCGGCGACCGGAGCGAGCGGATCCGGACCTACAACTTCCCGCAGAGCCGCGTCACCGATCACCGGATCGGGCTGACGCTGCATAAGCTCGACGCCGTCATGAACGGCGAGATCGACGAGATCATCGACGCGCTGACGCTGGCGGAGCAGGCCGAGCTGCTCGAGCAGGAGAACGCGGCGATCGTCTGATCTTGAGGCGGCATGGCGTCAAAGACGACAAGAACGGAACGAACGGAAAGGAGGCTGCCGGATGGCGGACAAACGGAGGGAAGCCGCCCGTTTCGAGCCGGCCGAGGGCCTCACGATCGGAGAAGCCTGCCTGCAGGCTTCTTCTTTCTTGGCGGAGAGCGGCGTGTCCGAGCCGCGCGAGAACGCCGAGCGGCTGCTCATGCACGCGCTCGGCCTTGACCGCGCCGCGCTGCTGCGCGATTGGCGCGAGCCGATGCCGGCCGGCCGGCTGGCGGAGTGGGCGGCGATGGTGGGCCGCAAAGCCGCGGGCGAGCCGGTGCAGTACATTACCGGCGAGCAGTGGTTTTACGGCTTGCCGTTCGCCGTATCTCCGGCCGTGCTGATTCCCCGGCCGGAGACCGAGCTGCTCGTCGAAGCCGTGCTGGAGACGGCCGACCGGCTGTGGCCGGACGCCGGCGGCGGCGCGCGTCTTCGCGCCGCCGACATCGGCACCGGCAGCGGCGCCATCGCCGTCGCGCTGGCGGTGCAGCGCCCGCACTGGCGACTCTGCGCGACCGATCTGTCGCCGGACGCGCTCGCCGTCGCGAAGGCGAACGCGGACCGGCACGGCGTGTCGGACCGCATCGCCTTCATCCGCGGCGACCTGCTCGAGCCGTTCGCTGCGGAAGGCGGGGACGACCGTGTACTCGATATCGTGGTGTCCAATCCGCCCTACATCCCGTCGTCCGATCTGCCCGGCCTGCAGCGCGAAGTGCGCGACTACGAGCCGCGGCTCGCCCTGGACGGCGGCGCCGACGGGCTCGATCCGTACCGCCGCATGACGGCCCAGCTGCGGACGCTGCCGTCCGCGCCGCGCATCGTCGCCTTCGAAGTCGGCCTCGGACAGGCCCGCGACGTCGCCGGCCTGCTGGATGCAACCGGTCTCTGGCCCGACATCCGCATCGTCCGCGACTACGCGGGCATCGAGCGCCACGTCATCGCCTCGGCGCCATAAGCTCTTTTCCCTGCCTGTGGCCGCCATATGTCTGTTCCGCCCGCTTTTGCGATATCCCCTTCGCTCAGGCGGGCCGTTTTTCTGATACATGTACATGACATCGGACACCGATCCTTTTGCCCCCTTTGCGCGGTATCCCCTTCGCTCAGGAGGGGATTTTCGTTTGGCCGGAACCATCAACAGCAGGGCGGCGGTCCGCCGTTGAACGAAGGTTCCAGCGTCCATTCGGATCTGGGAATTGAGGCTGCACGACCCATCCGGGGATGGGATATTTTTTCTGCCTGAGTGAAGGGGATACCCAAAAAGTGGGCCAAGAGGATACCAGCGTCCGCGTCAACTTGCCGTTGAACGAGAGTACTCCAGGCGTGAACGTGAACGACGCGCCTGGATGGCGCTGCTGTCCGTTCGGAGCCGGCATTTGATGCTGCATGGGCAGACACCAATCCGGCGGCGCCGTTTTTTTTTTTTTTTTTTTTTTGACCTGAGCGAAGGGGATACCGAAAAAGCGGGCCCAAAAGTACCTCTCCACCCTGGCACAAACGCTCAAGCGCAAGCGCACACCCAGCCGAGTCACGACGTTATCCGCCAGCCACCCGCGAACGATATGCCAACCATGCGCGAATCATTCATGAACCATCCATGAACCATTCATGAACCATCCACGAACCATCCGCGGATTGCGGCTGCGGATCAGGCGCTGGATTTGCCCGGCATCCGTTCGGCTGCCAGCTCACGCATTTTGCGGATCATCCTGTGCACATCGCGGTACGAAGTCCAGTCAGGCTGCGGCGGAACAGGCCGCCCGACGATGGCGCGCCGGTCGGGAGCGCCGCCGGAGCCTGTCACCCGCATCAAAGCTGTCAGCACGTTCGTGCCGGAACGAGCCGTATTGTAACGGTAGACGCCTTCCTGCAAATAGTAATGCAGATGCTTGGCGCCGACCGTGTGGTGGAACATGCGAATATCGTCCTCGATCGACCATCCGACTTTCTTGATGGCCAGCCCGCCCGTCCGCCCCCAATCATCGACGGTCAGATCGACCGAAGCGGACTTGTCGACGTGTTGTCCGATGAAGCGAAGCGCGCCTTCGGGAGTGATTTTTCCTGGATAGGTGTCACCGCCCCAGTCGATCGCGATCCGGACACGTTCCGGTTCGCCAGCCCCGTTCATGGACGCGCCGATGATGTAGGGGTGCTCCGTCGGATGCAGACCGTCCGGCGACGGAATCAGGCGGCGGTTGGCTTTGCCGAGATCCAGACGGACGAGGCCGGTCAGCAGGTCGCCTTCGACAGCGCCGGCCATGGCGTTGCGAAGTTTGTGCAGCATGAGCCAGGCTGTCTTGTAGGTTACGCCGATTCTCCGGCTCAGGTAAACAGCGCTGACACAGTTGTACGCAATGAGGGAGGCGGCGGTGAACCACTTGGACAACGGGGTGCGGCTCCGCTCCATCACCGTGCCGGAAATGACGGAACATTGCTTGCGGCAGACGGCGCACTCGTAGAGCGGCAGCCTGCGGGTGCGGATGACGCTGTATGCGGTTGATTGGCAGCGCGGACAACGGTATCCTTCCGGCCAGCGAATGCGGAACAGCATGTCGGCGCATTGCGCTTCCGACAAATGGAGGAAGGATGGAGCGAAGCGGAAATCTGTCAGTACGCGGGTTTGAAAGAATGATAGAGCGGGCATACTTGGGGATACAGTCGTTCCGGAACGCAAGCCTGGGCGCCGACGGGTGCCGTCAGAGGAGCTTGTGTGAACATGGTGATCCGCAATTATCCGTCCGTATTTCCTTATCGTCCGGTTTATGGCTATGTCGTGCTACTGGTGATGCTGCTGGCGATGTCCTGGGAGAATGCGCAGAACAACGCTGCGATTGTGGAAGGCGCCATTCCGGAGGAATCCATCCGGATCCGGATTCTGGCGAACTCGGATTCCGCTGCGGATCAGGCGGTCAAGCGCCATGTCCGGAACGCCATAGCAGACGAATTGAGCATGTTAACGGCCGGGGCGGATTCAATCGGGGAAGCGCGGGAAGCGATCGCCGGCGCCCTGCCCGAACTGGAGACGCTGGTGAAGCGGGAGCTGGAAATGCGGGGATTCGGCTATCCGGCCACCGTGAAGCTGGGCCCCGTTCCGTTCCCGGCGAAGATTTACGGCAACCGGGTGTACCCCGCGGGGCAATACGAAGCGCTGCTCATCACCCTCGGGGAAGGGAAAGGCGAGAACTGGTGGTGCGTGCTGTTCCCTCCGCTTTGTTTTGCCGATGCGGTGGGCGCCGGCAAGGCGGACAAAGGCGAAGCCGTCAAGAAAGACGCGGCCGAAAGCGGCGGGACGGAAGTGTCGGCGCATGCGGCGCATGATACGCAAGACGGCCCCGCCAAGGCCAAGGCTTCACAGGATGTGGAAGTGAAGTTTGCCGTATGGGAACTGCTGCAGCGGATCCTGGACTTCTTCAAGCGGCTGTTCGGCTGAACGGTTGCCGAGCCTCGGGCGTCTGGTGGTATAATGATTGGCAATGACGAACCGGGCTTGAGGGCCGGACAAGAAAGAGGAAGCAACAGGTGAACAAGGAGACGAAGGTATGGCCCGCTGACGAGCCCGCGATCGCGGAAGCGGCACGGACGCTGCGCGAGGGCGGGATCGTGGCGTTTCCGACGGAGACGGTGTACGGTCTGGGCGCGGATGCGCGCAATCCGCAGGCGGTGCGGCGGGTGTTCGAGGCGAAAGGGCGGCCGTCGGACAACCCGCTCATCGTTCATATCGCCGATCGGGGGCAGCTGGAGGAGCTTGTGCTGCCGTACGGCGAGATTCCGGCCCGGCTGATGGAGGCGTTCTGGCCGGGGCCGCTCACGATCGTGCTGCCGGTCAGGCCGGGCGCGGCGGCGCCGCAGGTGACCGCGGGGCTCGATACGGTCGCGGTGCGGATGCCGGCGCATCCGGTCGCGCTCCGGCTGATCGCCGCCGCCGGCTGTCCGGTCGCGGCGCCGAGCGCCAACCGTTCGGGCAGGCCGAGCCCGACGCTGGCGGCCCACGTCCTGGAAGATCTGGCCGGCCGGATCGACGGGGTCGTCGACGGAGGGCAGGCCGAGGTCGGCCTGGAATCGACGGTCGTCATGGTCGAGGACGATCGCATCCGCGTGCTGCGGCCGGGCGGCGTGACGCGCGAAGCACTCGCGGAAGCGGCGGGCTGCGACGTTGTCGCCGAGGGAGCTGCGAGCGGCGAAGGCGAAGAGTGCGGCGATCAGCCCGGAGGAGAGAGCAACCGGGATGCGGCGCCGCGTTCGCCCGGCATGAAGTACGCGCACTACGCGCCCCGCGGCGAGATGACGCTCGTCATCGGCGACGGCGAAGCGGTGCGCGCCTGGATCGGCCGCGAAGCGGCCGCGGCCCGCGCGGCCGGCTGCCGCACCGGCGTGCTCACGTTCGAGGAGCACGCCGGCTACTACGACGCCGACGCGGTCGTCGTCTGCGGCAGCCTGGCGCGGCCCGAGCAGGCGGCACAGCGCCTGTATGCCGCGCTGCGCGAGTTCGATGCGCGCGGCATCGGCCGGATCTGGGCCGAGGGATGCCCGCCGGAAGGGATCGGGCTCGCGCTGATGAACCGGCTCGCCAAGGCGGCCGGCGGGCGGATCGTCCGGGTGTAACGCCGGACGGACATGAATCCGGACTTGTCCGCATAGGTATACGGGGAGACCCTGTGCGGAAGGAGTCGGATTCATGTCGGTGGACGCTGCGCAGACCGGTCAGCTGCTCACGCTGCTGACCATCGCGTTCGCGCTCGGGCTGGATGCCTTCTCGCTTGGCATCGGCATCGGGCTCAAAGGCATCCGGAAGCTGGATATTCTGAAACTGGGCGCCGTCGTGGCGGCGTTCCACATGCTGATGCCGCTCCTCGGCCTGGCGGCGGGGCAGGCGGTCAGCGGGCTGCTCGGCAGCGTGGCGACGAAGGCCGGCGGGCTGCTGCTTCTCTTGCTCGGCGGCCACATGGTGTACAGCTCGCTGCGCCGCGAGCATACGGTGCAGTTCGATCACCGCTCGCCGCTCGGCATGCTGCTGCTGGCGCTCGGGGTCAGCATCGATTCGTTCTCGGTCGGCGTATCGCTCGGCATGTTCGCGGCGGATCTCGTCATGACGGTGCTGCTGTTCGGTTTTTTCGGCGGCGCGATGTCGATCACGGGGCTGCTTCTCGGACGGAAGGTCGGAATCGGGCTCGGCGAATACGGCGAGACGTGCGGCGGAGCGATTTTGTTCGCGTTCGGGGTCATGTTTTTACTATAATAAACTACCGGGGGCGGTTAGTCGTACAATGAAGGAGGGATGCGGCGTGGTCCATGTCCTGTTCGTCTGCACCGGCAATACGTGCCGCAGCCCGATGGCCGAAGCACTATTCAAGGCCAAGGCGAAGGAACGCGGCGTGCCGGTTGAAGTCCGTTCGGCCGGCGTGGCGGCGGCAGACGGCATCCCGATGTCCGCGCATGCATCGGAAGTGCTTCGCGAGCGGCAGGTGCCGCATGAAGGCAAATCCTGCGCCGTCTCGGCCGAGGCGGTCAAATGGGCGGATCTCATCCTGACGATGACGACCGGCCACAAACGGATGCTGTTGGAACGGTACCCGGAGGCGCTCGAGAAGACGCATACGCTGAAGGAATATGTGGAGGACCGGCCGGAGGTGCTGGCGGAGATCAAGGAGCTTGAGCGGCTGTACATGGAATGGCATCTCCGTCAGGCCATCGGCGAGAAGCTGAGCGACGAGGAACGGGCGCGGCTGCTGGAGCTGGAAGGCAAGGTTCCGGATTTCGATATCGCCGATCCGTTCGGCGGGCCGATCGAGCTGTACCGCCAGGTCGCGGACGAGCTGGACGCCGCGTTGGACAAGCTGGTCAAGAAGCTCGCGGAAGCCGATTGATTTTTCACGAAACTTCCGCTATGATGGACTTGACAAAATCACGGGTCCGATGTGACTGGCGACGTTAAGTGGGGAACCACGGTGGAGCATCGGACGATATCGGCCGGTCGCCTGGGCAAAGAGCATTCGCGCTGAATGGCGCGTCATGCTCTTTTTTGTCTTTTTCACAGAAGCTGAAGGCATAATAAGTTCATCCATGCTAGGGGAGGCGGACTGCAATGAAGATTGCAATTGGCGCGGATCATGCGGGCTTCAGGCTGAAGGACGAGATCGTGCCGCTGCTCAAGGAGCTCGGCCACGAAGTCGAAGATTTCGGCTGCGACTGCAGCCAGTCGGTCGACTATCCGGACTACGCGATTCCGGTCTGCGAGCGGGTCGTGAAGGGCGAAGCCGACCGCGGCATCCTGATCTGCGGGACGGGCATCGGCATGTCGATCGCCGCGAACAAGGTGCCCGGCATCCGCTGCGCGCTCGTGCACGATCTGTTCTCGGCGAAGGCGACGCGGGAGCACAACGACTCGAATGTGCTGGCGATGGGCGAGCGGGTGATCGGTCCCGGTCTCGCGCAGGAGATCGTGCGCGTCTGGCTCGAGACGCCGTTCTCGCAGGGCGAGCGGCACGTGAACCGCGTGAACAAAGTGATGGCGATCGAGCGCCGGCAGGCGTGAGGCGGGAGGTCGGACGCCATGGATGAAGCGCGTCTTCAATCGATTGCGGAGGACACGGAGCGCTGCATCCGCGAACTGGCGGCCGCCGGCGGGCTGAAAGCCGGCCAGCTGCTCGTCATCGGGACGAGCACGAGCGAAGTGATCGGCCGCCGGATCGGTTCGTCCGGCTCGGGCGAAGTGGCGCGGGCGATATTCGCAGGCGTCGAGGCGGTGCGGCGCGACATCGGATTCCATCCGCTGTTTCAGTGCTGCGAGCATTTGAACCGGGCGCTGGTGACGACCCGCGAAGCGGCGGAGCGGTACGGCCTCACGGAAGTGTCGGCCGTGCCGATTCCGGGCGCGGGCGGAGCGATGGCGGCCTTCGCCTACCGGAACCTGCCGGACGCCTGCCTGGTCGAGTCCGTGCAGGCGCACGCCGGCATCGACATCGGCGACACGCTGATCGGGATGCATCTTCGTCCGGTGGCGGTGCCGGTCCGGCCGTCCGTGCGGACGATCGGCGAGGCGCATGTGACGATGGCTTATACGCGGCCGAAGCTGATCGGCGGCGCGCGGGCGGTTTATGTCCTCGAACCGGACGATCAGGCGGAACGGTAAGCGGGAACGCAACGTATCGGGGAAGTCTTTTTATTGAAAATATAGCCGGGAGGCGGACACGAATGGAATATTTGCGCAAGCAGGATCCGGAGCTCGTCAAGGCGCTCGGGCTGGAGCTGCAGCGGCAGCGGGACAACCTTGAGCTGATCGCTTCGGAGAACATCGTCAGCCGCGCGGTGCTCGAAGCGATGGGCACGGTGCTGACGAACAAATACGCGGAAGGCTACCCGGGCAAGCGGTATTACGGCGGCTGCGAATACGTCGATATCGCGGAAGAGATTGCCCGCAATCGCGCGAAGGAGCTGTTCGGCGCGGAACACGCCAACGTGCAGCCGCACTCCGGCGCGCAGGCGAACATGGCCGTCTACCTGGCGGTGCTCAAGCCGGGCGACACGGTGCTCGGCATGAATCTGGCGCACGGCGGCCATCTGACGCACGGCAGCCCGGTGAACGCGTCCGGCCTGCTGTACAACTTCGTCGCTTACGGCGTCAGCGAAGACACGCACACGATCGACTATGAAGAAGTGCGCAAGGCGGCGTTCAAGCATCGCCCGCGGCTGATCGTGGCGGGCGCCAGCGCCTATCCGCGCATCATCGATTTCGAGAAGCTCGGCGAAATCGCGCGCGAAGTCGGCGCGCTGCTCATGGTCGACATGGCGCACATCGCCGGCCTCGTCGCGGCGGGCCTGCATCCGAGCCCGGTGCCGCACGCGCATTTCGTGACGACGACGACGCACAAGACGCTGCGCGGCCCGCGCGGCGGCATGATCCTGTGCCGCAAATCTTGGGCGCAGGCGATCGACAAGGCCGTTTTCCCCGGCACCCAGGGCGGCCCGCTCATGCACATCATCGCGGCGAAGGCGGTCGCGCTCGGCGAAGCGCTGCAGCCGTCGTTCAAGACGTACGCGGAGAACGTCGTGAAGAACGCGAAGACGCTCGCGGAGGCGCTGCAGGCGGAAGGGCTGAGCCTCGTGTCCGGCGGCACGGACAACCATCTGATGCTCGTCGATACGCGCAACCTGAACATCACCGGCAAAGACGCGGAGCATGTGCTCGATTCCGTGAAAATCACGGTGAACAAGAACGCGATCCCGTTCGATCCGACGAGCCCGTTCATCACGAGCGGCATCCGGATCGGCACGCCTGCGGTGACGTCCCGCGGCATGGGCGAGGAAGCGATGAAGACGATCGCGGGCGTGATCGCGATGACGCTGAAGAACCCGAAGGACGAGGCGGTGCTGGACAAGGCGCGCGGCATCGTGAAGGAGCTCACGGAACAGTATCCGCTGTACCCGGATCTCGAATATTGAGCGCTTGGATCGGAAGCGAAGGACGACCGGTCGGGAAAGTTTCCCGGCCGGTTTTTTTTATGCTCGCAAGGCGCGGGCGGTTTGGCAGAGCGCATCTGATACAATAGTCCCAAAAACCGCCCAGACCGCGATGAAAATGGTTGACGAAATTGCATGGAAGTGGTAAATTAGTTTCTTGAAATAGGTTAATAGATCTAGTATATAGATTCATAGATGGGACTAATGGCAGGGGTGGTGATCGGGTCTGCGGGTGCGGTTGGGCGAATTGCTGATTCAGGCCGGACTGATCACCGAGGAACAGCTGCAGGAGGCCCTTCGCGAAGGCAAGGAGCGCAACATGCGGCTCGGCGACGTGCTGATCGCCATGGGCTACATCACCGAGCAGCAGCGGATCGAGGTTCTGGAATTCCAGCTCGGCATTCCGCACGTCCAGCTCTACCGGGAGAACATCGACCCGCGCGCGATCCAGATGGTTCCCCGGATGCTCGCGGAGACGCACAAGGTGCTCCCCTACCGGATCGAAGGCAACAAGCTGATCGTCGCGATGTCCGACCCGCTGGACTATTACGCGATCGAAGAACTGCGCATGGCGACGGGGATGTGGATCGAGCCCGCCATCGTCTCCAGCGAAGAGCTGGATCACGCGATCCGGCGGTACTACGGCCTCCAGGAATCGGTCGACCAGGTGATGCAGGATCTGGCGGTGCGGGAGGCCGGGACCCGGGACGAGGAACCGGAGGAGGAAGAGGATTCCCCGGTCGCGCGGACCGTCAACCAGATCATCCAGCAGGCCGTGCTGATCGGCGCGAGCGACATCCACTTCGACCCGCAGGCGGACGCGCTGCTCATCCGGTACCGGGTGGACGGCGTGATGCGCACGGAGCGGACGCTGCCGCCGAACATGCAGGGCGTCATCGCGGCCCGCATCAAGGTCATGTCCGGGCTGAACGTGGCGGAGCGCCGCCTGCCGCAGGACGGCCGGGTGGAAATGAACATCGCGGGCCGCAAGATCGACATCCGCATTTCCACGCTGCCCACCATCCACGGCGAGAAAATCGTCATGCGGATCCTCGACCTGTCGCAGTCTCTGATGGAACTGGAGCAGCTCGGATTTTCGCCGCACAACCTCGAACTGTTCCGGAAAGGCATCGCCAGCTCTTACGGCATCGTGTTCATCACGGGACCGACGGGCAGCGGCAAGACGACGACGCTCTACTCGGCGCTCGCCCGGCTGAACCGGGAAGACGTCAACATCATGACGATCGAGGACCCCGTCGAATACCGGATGCGGGGGATCAACCAGATCCAGGTCAATCCGCGGACCGAGCTCACGTTCGCCCGCGGGCTGCGGGCGATCCTGCGCCAGGACCCGAACATCGTCATGGTCGGCGAAATCCGCGACGTCGAGACGGCCGAGATCGCGGTGCGCGCGGCGATGACCGGGCATCTCGTGCTCAGCACGCTGCACAGCAACAGCTCGGTGAACGCGATCACCCGCCTGATCGACATGGGCGTGGAGCCGTTCCTCGTCGCTTCCGCGCTCCGGTGCGTCGTCGCCCAGCGGCTCGTGCGCAAGGTGTGCCGCTACTGCGCGGCGGAGCGGGCGCCGTCCGGGCGGGAGGCGGAATTGCTCGCGGCGGCGGGCATCCGGGCCGACAAGCTGCTCATCGGCGCCGGCTGCGCGGAGTGCCTGCGCACCGGCTACCGGGGCAGGCTCGCGATCCACGAAGTGCTGTTCTGCGACGACGGCCTGCGCAATCTGATCCTGCGGAAGCGGGCGGACAACGAATACCGGGACCATGCGTCCCGGCACGGCGGCCTCATCCCGATTCTGCATGACGGCCTGGCGAAAGCGGCGGCCGGACTGACGACGGTAAGCGAAGTGCTGCGGGTCGTCGACGAAGGATAGCGCGGGCCCGCGGGAGGGAGCTCCGGACATGGCGAAATATCGATACCTTGCCGTCGACGCGTCCGGACGTTCGAAGCGCGGTTCCGTCGAGGCGCCGGACAAGCGGTCGGCGGCGGAGAAACTGCGCGGCGACGGGCTCTGGATCATCCGGCTGTCCGAACCGGCGCCCGGCTTCCTTAACCGTTCGATCCCGCTGACGGGCGGGCCGAAGGTGAAGCTGGAGGAGTTCGTCGTCTGCTGCCATCAGCTCGCCACGCTGTACCGCGCCGGCATCAGCCTCGTCGACGCGCTGCAGATCATGGTCTGGCAGACGTCGGGCAAAGATTTCCGCAACGTGCTGCGGCAGATGGTCCGCGACATGCAGATGGGGCTGCAGCTGTCGGAGGCCGCGGCGAAGCATCCGGCCGTCTTTTCGGATGTCTATGTCAGCATGGTGCGGGCGGGCGAGGCGAGCGGCAAGCTGGACGAGATTCTGGTGCGGCTCGCCGCCCAGTACGAGAAGGACCACAACACGCGGACGAAAATGCGCTCGGCGATGATGTACCCGGCGTTCCTGGCCGTCCTGACGGCCGTCGTGTCGGTGGCGCTGGTCACGTTCATCCTGCCCCGATTCGTCGCCTCGTTCCGGGACTCGGGCGCCGAGCTCCCGGGGTTGACCCGGATGCTGCTCGGGCTGAGCGACGCGCTGAAGCACACCTGGTTCCTGCTGCCGCTGCCGGCGATATTGGCGGCGCTGCTGTACAAGCTGGTCCGCGGCCGGCCGAAGGGGCGCTACGCGATCGATTACGCCCTGCTGCGCATCCCGGTGCTGGGGCCGCTCCGGATCAACCAGATCCTTGCCCGCTTCAGCCGCACGTTCGGCACGCTGCACATCGCCGCGGTTCCGATCTTGAACATTCTGTCGATCACCGCGAGCGTGGTCGGCAACGAGGCGATCAGGCGGATCGTGCTGGACGCGCACGAACGGGTGCGGAAGGGCGAGCCGATCGCCGACGCGTTCCGCGAGTCGCCCCTGATCCCGCCGATGGTCGCGCACATGATCGCGATCGGGGAGAAGTCCGGCGCGCTCGACACCGTGCTGGACCGGATCGCCGAGTATTGCGAATCGGTCACCGACCGGACGAGCGACCGTCTGAAATCCCTGTTGGAGCCGCTCATGATTCTGGGGATGGCCGGCATCGTCGGCATCATTGTCATGGCGATGTTCCTTCCGGTCTTCCGGATGATGGACATCACCCGGAACATGGGCTGAGCCCATAGATTATTCCATCTCTATGAATGGAGGAAGTTGGAATGGAAGTGTTGAGCAGGAAACTTCTGCGGTTGCCGCGGAACCAAAAGGGTCTGACGCTTATCGAACTGCTCGCGGTGCTCATCATCCTCGGCATCATTCTGGCGATCGCCGTGCCTTCTGTAACGGGTGTCATCAATCGTTCGAAATTGCAGGCGGATATCGGCAGCCTGAACCTGATCAAGGATGCCGGGCTTCGCTACGCACTTGCCAATGACTTGACCGCGTCAAGCACAACGGTAACCGTGCAACAATTGGTTGCGGACGGTTTTCTCAACGCGGTTCCGCAATCACAGTCGAAAAAGGTCGCGCAATTCGGGTCTGTGGTCATCACGCTCAGCGGCAACACCTACACCGTAAAGGTTTATGTTGAAGATACCGGTACGCCTAACACTGAGATTACGGAGGCTACCTTTAGCTCAACATGACCATCGAACTTTCACTTACCGTATTAACGGCGGCGTTCCTGGGGCTGCTCATCGGCAGCTTCCTGAACGTCGCCGCCATTCGCATTCCGGGGGGCGAGTCGATCGTCGCGCCGCCCTCGCACTGCATGCATTGCGGACACCGGCTGGGCCCGCTCGATCTCGTCCCGGTCGCCAGCTACCTCCTGCTTCGCGGGAGGTGCCGCTATTGCAAGGGCCGTATCTCGCCGGCCTATGCGATCGGGGAGCTGACCGCGGCGGCGGCGTTCGCCGTCACCGCGTGGCGGGTTGGACCGGACGCGGAGCTCGCCGCCGGGCTTCTGCTCGCGTCGGTCCTGATCGCGTCCGCGCACAGCGATCTGCGGACGATGCTGATCCCGGACAAGATCGTCTTCTTCGGCCTCGCGGCCGGGCTTGTTGCGCGGATCTTCTCGCATCCGCTTCCCTGGTGGGACTATCTGCTGGGCGCCTTGCTGGGCGGCGGGCTGATGCTGGCGCTCGCATTCGTCAGCAAGGGCGGCATGGGCGGCGGCGACATCAAGCTCTGGACGTTCGCCGGCCTGATGCTCGGCGTCAAGCTGACGCTGCCGGCCGTGTTCGCGGCCAGCCTGCTCGGCAGCCTGTACGGCGTCTGGCTGATGATGGCCGGCAAATTCCGCCGCAGGATGGAGGTGCCGTTCGGGCCCTTCATCGCCGCCGGCGCGCTCCTGGCCTACTGGTTCGGCGAACAATGGATCGACGGATATCTGAAGCTGTTCACATCCTAGGAATCACGGGCAGGTGCGGCAGATGTGGAACAAGCGCTTCGCCCTGGGGCTGGAGATCACCGATTTTGCCGCGAAGGCGGCGGAAATCACGGTGCGCTCGAAGTCCCGGGCGGCGATCAACCGGCACGCGGCAGAGCGGCTGCCGGACGACAGCATCCGGGAAGGCCGGATCCTGCAGAAGGAAGCGGTGGCCGAAACGCTGCGCAGCCTCATGCGGCGGCTTCAGCCCCGCACGCGCAAGGTGCACATCGCCCTGCCCGGCTCTTCGGTCATGATCCGCTTCCTGAAGCTGCCCGACCTGCCGGATAAGAAATTGCGCAAGGTGATCGAGTTCGAGCTGGAGCACCGCATTCCGCTTCCGTTCGACTCGCCGCAATTTGATTTCGTGAAGCTGGGCTCCCCCGCTCCGGCGGGCGGGGATGCGCTGCGCGACGTCATGCTGGTCGCCGCGCCGCTGGAGACGATCCGCGAGTACGCGGAGGTCGTTGCCCTGGCCGGACTCGCCGTGAAGAGCATCGAGATCCGGCCCCTGTCGCTGCTGCGGCTCATCGAGCGGACGGGACAGGCGGAACCCGGCAAAACGGTGTTGCTCGCGGATGTGGGCGACCGGATGTCCGATCTCGGGATGATCCACAACGGCGAGCTCCGGGTGGCGCGCAGCATCCCGATCGCGTTTCCCGATCCGGAGAGCGGCGATTCCGCCGCCCTGCGGCGCGCCTGCGGCGAGCTGGTCCAGGAGATCGAGCGGCTCCTGATCTTCTTCCGCTACAATCTCCGGTTCCGGGACCGCAGCATCGACCGGATTCTGCTGTCGGGAGAAGTTCCGTATCTCGAGCGGATCATGCTGGAGCTTGCCGGTTCCACGAATCTCAATGCCGAGATCAGCCTGGTCAGCGGCGAGGCGTTCCGGATGCGCACGATCGAGGCGGAGCAGGCGTTCCTGTCGCTGGCCGTGCCGATCGGGCTCGCGCTCAGGGGGATCGGGCCATGAGACCGATCAACCTCCTGCCGCGCGTGCCGCTGTCCCGCCGGCTGCTGAAGCCGGTGATCGCCGCGATCATCATGGTGACGGCGGTTGTCGCCGTCGGCATTTTCCTGTTGTATGACCAGTACCGGGACACCAACCGGATGTACGAGGCGGAGATCGCCCGCCTGGAAACGCAAATGCTGGAGCTGCTCGCATCGGAGCGGCCGCCGCGCTACGCGGACGTGACGGCGTACCGCGAGCTGGTGGAGCGGTTGGAGCGCTCCGGCCGCGATTGGGGGCCGATGTTCGAGCTGGCCGGCGGCCTGCTGCCCCGCGGCTCGTCCATCGCGTCCGTCGCGGCCGACGAGAATGGCAAGGTGACGCTGTCGGTAAGGATGTCGGACTTGGCCGGGATCGCGGCCTATTCCGCGGCGCTGCGGGAGGCCGAGCCGGTCGCGGACGCGGCGGTCGTCAGCATCCGGCTTGAATCGTCCCTGACGGCGGACGGCGCCGCCGTGCGGGCGGTCCCGGTGTATTCGGCCCTCATCGAGCTCCAACTGGCCAATCCGACCGGAACGGAGGGGGCGGGGTCATGACGGGGCGCGACCGCGACAATGGGTTGTCCGTCAAGGCCGCCGTCCGGCACGCGCACATGCCGAAACCCGTGACCGTCATGCTGCTCGCGGCGGCGGCGGCGCTGGTGCTGCTCGGCATGCTGGCCGGCTTCCTCCTGTACCCGGCCTTGAAGGAGCAGCGGGAGCTCGAGCGGCGCTACGCGGAGAAATCTTCGGCGTTGACGGCCGAAATGCAGCGGAAGGCCGCCGAGGTTGTCGATATGGACGAGCTGGCGGCGCTGCTCCGCCGGGTGCCGACACGCCCCGAGCGGGAGGCGTTCATCCTCGCCCTGCGGGAGATCGGCCGGGAGAGCGGCGTGGAGATCATCAGCCTCTCCACCGGCTCCGGAGCCGAAGTCCCGAGTGCCGAGCTTCCGGGCATCATCGGCGAACTGGCGGAGGGCATCGGCGTGACGCAGCAACCGCAGTCGTCCTCTTCCGGGCGTCAAGGCGGCAACGGGGCCTATGAGGAAATCCGCTACGAGCTGGAGATTGCGGGCACGTGGAAACAGGCGGCGGATTTCGTACGCAGGATTGGCGAGCTGGAGCGGCTGGTGACGATTCCGGCGTGGCGCGTCGCGGCGCAGTCGGCCGACGCGTCGTGGGACTCACGGCCGATGGCGGTGACGATCACGCTGGCGCTGTACGCGGGAACCGGTTACGAAGGCAAGTTTTCCGGCGCGGAGGCCGGAATTCAAGGCGGTGATGGCGAGTGAAGGATCAGAGAGGCGCTTCGCTGGTGGAAGTGTTGGGGGCGTCCGTGATTCTGGGGATCGTCGTCGCCGCCTTTCTGGCGTTGTCGCAGCACATGGCGCTGGCCGACCGGACGGCGGATCTGGAGACGCGGGCGCTCCGGCTGGCGGAGGAGAAGCTCAGCTACGCCAGCGATCAACTTCGGAACAACAACGGCTTGCCCGCGAACCAACAGGAGGCGGACGGCTTCTCGGTCGTCTACCAGATCGCGGCGCTGGGAAGCGGGACCGATCCGGTCGCCTACAACGATCAGTCGTTCGGGCCGAAGCATCTGTCGCTGCAGACGATCGTGACGGTATCGGAGAACGGCAAGCCGACGCCCGCGCTGCTGACGGTCACCGTGTCCTGGGGGGATGCGCCGTGACGCGCGATGAACGGGGCACGACCTTGACGGAGCTGCTGGCGGCCATGACGATCACGATGATCGTGCTGGCCGTGGCGTTCTCGGTTTACTACGCGATCCACAACGCGACGACGGGCGGCATGGAGCGCTACATGGACAAGTCCGCGATGAACGGGGCGATGAACCGGCTGGCCGCCGAGCTGGCGGACGCGACGACGGTCTACGTGTCCGCGGCCGGCGACGAGATTCGCATGACCAACGGCAGCGGCGCCCGCGCGATCGTGTTCGACGCGGAGGGCGGGACGCTGACGCTGTACGCGTTCAGCGAGGGCGAATCGCCCGCGGGCAAGCTGGCGAACGTGACCGACGCCGCGATCAGACTGGCGACTCGCCCGGAACTGTACGCGAGACCGCGCGAGCTGCCGGCCGTCGTGGAGGACATCCGGCTGTACAACGCGCAGGGAGTGCCCGTCGCGGGCGCGTCCGTCGGCGGCGGGGCGGTGGTCCGGCTGGCGGTGACCTTCGTGACGAGCGACGGACCCCGCGCGGTCGAGACGGCGGTGAAGCTGTTCCATGCCTCGGCGTGACGCGGGCGGCGGATGTTTTTTCAGCGGAAGGGAAAGGAGGCGGACCGATGACGGGGGGATGGATCTCGCGGGTGAAAAATGAACGGGGCGCTGCGGCTTTCACCTACGTGTTCATGCTCGTGCTCCTGCTGGCCGTCGTCGTGCCGCTCATCCTGACACTGCTTGCGAACTCGGCGCTGGACGTTCTGACCTCCCGCAACGAGAGACTGGCGGAACGTCTCGCGCTGGGCGGGATGGAATCGGTGTTCGCGTATCTCAGGGATTATGCCGAAGACAGCGGCGTCGACCGGGGCGCGTATCTGGAAGACTATCCCGGATTCGTCGAATGGTCGTATGAGACGCCGGAGAACGTGCCGGTCCGCTACAAGGCGGAGATCTCGCCGGAAGCGCAGGGCCGGTACATCGTCACCGTGGAAGTCGAGGCGGGGGCGGGCGCGGCGAAGCGCAAGAAGACGGTCGAGTATCTGTTCGCGCCGACGATGGGGACGGCGGACCCCCATGTGGTGACGGACGATTCCCAGCGGATGGTCGTGCCGGCCGGCAACGGGACGATGTACGTGGGCGGCAGCTACGACGAGCCCAGCATCCTCAACGTCGATCCGACCAATCTGGAACAACTGTCCGAAGCGATCGGCGCCGCCATCGCGTACTATCAGGACAACGCGTATGACGACTACGGCGGCTGGATCGATGCGTATCTTCCGATCGCCGCGCAGGCGGCCTGCACCGGCAACTGCGTGTCGGATCCGGTCTGGGAGAATTGGGCCGCGAACATGCCCGATCCGCCGGTGCTCCGGATTCCGTCCGACAATTATTGGGACGCGGTCGACGTCACGTTCGGCAGCCCGTCGAATCCGGTCGTGCTGATTCTGGAGAACAAGCCGACGTTCAACAACCTGACGATGACGGTGTACGGCACCGTGCTGTTCCCGCAGGGGGTGACCTCGAACGGCTTCAATCTGACCGTCTACGGCAACATCGCCTTCGGCGCGAGCATCTCGCCCACGACCGTGTTCAACGTGACGACGCACAAGCTGAACGGCGAGGGCGGGAATTTCTACGTGCTCGGGGAGTTCACGCCGACCAACGCCCCGAACCTGAACATCGCGGGAGACTTCTACGCGGACTACGTGCGGCTGTCCAACGCGTCCCGGATCAACATCGGCGGCAAAATGATCGTCGAAAGCGAGTTGCGGTTCCAGAACACCATGGTCGAATTCAACATTGGGCAGGACCTGCTCATCGGCTCCCTGTACACCTGCTGCACGAACCGGATTGACACGGGCGGCGACCTGCTGATCGAGGGTAGCATCACCCGGCAGAACCCGCTCGAGTTCCATTCGGGCGGCTACATCGGGGTCGGCGGCAACATCGCGGCGGCGCCCTGGCATCCGATCTACGTGGAGTCGGGAGGCGGCACCACGTCGCTCATCGTGCCGCAAGATCCGGAAGATGAAGACGAAGGCGGCGGAGGAGGCGGCAGTCCGGGAAGCTGGAATCCGGTGCGGGTCGGGTGAACGTTTTTTGGCCGCGGACGGAAGACGATGCCGTTTGCCCGGGAACATGATATAATGGACGGGATCAGCACCCGGACGGTCCAGCATGCGAGCCGCCGGGACGCCGGGAGGAGGCAGCCAATGGGCAAGGTAGTCGTGTGCGATCATCCATTGATCCAGCACAAGCTTACGATTATCCGGGACAAAAACACCATTACGAAAGATTTCCGCGATCTCGTCGGCGAGGTCGCGACACTGATGGCGTACGAGATTACGCGCGACTTGCCGCTGGCAAAGACGACGATTGAGACGCCGGTCGCGAAGATGGAATCCAGCGTGCTGTCCGGCCGGATGATCGGCCTCGTGCCGATCCTGCGCGCCGGGCTCGGCATGGTCGACGGCATTCTGAAACTGATCCCGTCCGCGAAGGTCGGCCATATCGGGCTGCAGCGGGACGAGGAGACGCTGCAGCCGGTGGAATACTATCTCAACCTGCCGACCGACGCGCAGGAGCGGCTGCTCATCGTCATCGACCCGATGCTCGCCACCGGCGGTTCGGCGATCGCGGCGCTGTCCGCGCTGAAGGCGCGGGGGTGCCGGCATCTGAAGCTGATGTGCCTGATCGCGGCGCCCGAAGGGGTGGAGGCGCTTCAGGCGGCGCATCCGGATGTTGACCTGTACGTCGCCGCCGTCGACGAGCGGCTCAATGAGCGCGGCTACATCGTGCCGGGGCTCGGCGACGCCGGCGACCGTCTGTTCGGCACGAAGTGATGGGAGCGTGAATGACAGCTTGGCACGACTGAAAGTGATGACAGTGTTCGGCACGCGGCCGGAAGCCGTGAAGATGGCGCCGCTCGTGCTCGAACTGCAGAAACATGAGGATGAGATCGAGACGATCGTGTGCGTCACCGCGCAGCATCGCGAGATGCTCGACCAGGTGCTTGATTTCTTCGAGATCAAGCCGGATTATGATCTGAATGTGATGAAGGACCGGCAGTCGCTGGCCGAGATCGCGGTGAACGTGATCAACGGGCTCGACCCGGTGCTGAAGGAAGCGCGGCCCGATCTTGTGCTCGTGCACGGCGACACGTCGACGACGTTCCTCGCCAGCTATGCGGCGTTCCTCAACCAGATTCAGGTCGGCCACGTCGAGGCGGGCTTGCGCACCTGGAACAAGATGTCGCCGTACCCCGAAGAGATGAACCGGCAGCTCGCCGGCGTGCTCGCGGACCTGCACTTTGCCCCGACGGAATGGTCGGCCGGCAATCTCCGGCGGGAGAACAAGCCGGAGTCGTCCATCTACATAACGGGCAACACGGTGACGGATGTGTTCCAGTACACGGTCGACCCGACCTTCAGCCACCCGGTGCTCGACTGGGCGAAGGGCCGTCGCCTGATCCTGATGACGGCGCACCGGCGCGAGGCGCTCGGCGAGCCGCACCGGAACATTTTCCGCGCGGTGAAGCGGATCGCGGACGAGTTCCCCGACGTGGCGATCGTCTACGCGGTGCACCTGAACCCGGCAGTGCGCGAGCCCGCGAACGAAATCCTCGGCGGCCACGAGCGCATCCGGCTCATCGACCCGCTCGACGTGTTCGAGTTCCACAACTTCTATCCGCACGCCTACATGATCCTGACCGATTCCGGCGGGCTGCAGGAAGAAGCGCCCTCGTTCGGCGTGCCGGTGCTGGTCCTGCGCGACACGACGGAGCGGCCGGAGGGCATCGAGGCGGGCGTGCTTGAGCTCGTCGGCACGAATGAGGAGCAGGTGTACGCCGCCGCGCGCAAGCTGCTCACCGACAGGGCGGCGTACGAGCGGATGGCGGGCGCGGTGAATCCGTATGGCGACGGCCGCGCGTCCGAACGGATCGCGCAGGCGATCCTGCATCATTTCGGCCGGCGGGACAGCCGCCCGGAACCGTTCGTTCCCGAGCGGACGCCGGAGCGGGCGCGGACCGGCCCGGCGGATTGATCCGGGAGGCGGCGCAGGCAGCGGCGCGGATGCCGCTGCGATCCGGCCGCCCGCAGGATCCGCCTGAGTCTGCTCACCGGACAGGGGGGTTCGACTGGATGATCCTCCACCTGCCGGGCAGGCCTGAAAACCGAACAGAACAACTGTAAGCTGTACGATTGCCAATGCTGGGGATGCTTGAGAAATCAATGATTTCCGTCACACGTTCACGAAATGTTCGATTCTGTCCGAATTGACAAAGCTTCTCGCTCGCGGCTAAAATATATTGGGATTAGCGGGGTACGGAGCATGAACAAGAAGAGCAAGGGCGACAATCCCTGGCGTGCTGCCGCACTTGTGGGCGCAATGGGCGTCAATGTCGCCGTGTGCATGACGGCCGGGTATTGGCTCGGCGCGCGGCTCGGCGGAACGCCCGGCTGGGTCGTTGCCGGCTTGTTGGGCGGACTTCTGGTCGGAATCCTTTCCTGTGTGGCGATGGTGAAGTTCGTACTGGGGGATTCAGATGGATGATATTTTAAAAAGAGCCGTCCGACTGTCGCTGTTCACCATGTCGGCCCTGCTGATGGCCTGGGCTTTGTACCCGGAAGGTCGAACCGTTGCCGCCGGACTGTTGCTTGGCATTTGCGGCAGTCTTGTGAATGCGTTTTTATTACGCAGACGGGTGGAAATGATCGCCCGTTCCGCTCTCGAGGGCGGAAAGCGGACAAGCCTCGGGCTGGCGGGCAGGCTGGCGGTGATTCTGCTGGCGGTCATGGCAAGCTACCGGTTCCCCGAATATTTCTCGCTTCCTGCAACATTGGCGGGTTGTTTTTACGTCCAGATCGCGGTATTTTTCTTTGCGGCTGTACAAAACAGGGATGTCAGGAATGGAAAGGGGTGAGAATTCGACATGCACGTATTTCCTGTCGTACAGGTCGGCGGCTTCAATCTTGACCTGTCGTCCATCCTGGCTATCGTTGTTTCCGGCGTGATCGTCTTCGTTCTGGCAAAACTGGCGACGCGAAATCTGTCGATCCGCAACCCCTCCAAGCTGCAGAACTTCCTGGAATGGGTCGTGGACTTCGTTCACAACACGATTGCCAGCACCATGCCGCTTTCGAAGGTGAAGCAGTTCATCGGACTCGGGATGACGCTCATCATGTTCATCTTCGTCTCCAACCTTCTCGGTCTTCCCTTCGGCATTGTCACGGAACACCACGAGGAATTCAAACTCTTCGGTTCCACGGTTGTCTCGCAGGAGTATATCGATGAGCACGGCGGCCATGCGCAGGTCGCCTGGTGGAAATCGCCGACGGCCGACATCATGGTCAACCTGGGCCTCGCGACCGTTGTGTTCTTCCTGATCCACTACCTGGGATTGAAGATGAACCGGAAACACTATCTGGCGCATTACTTCAAGCCGTTTCCGATTTTCTTCCCGCTCAACCTGATTGAGCAGGTGGCGCGGCCGGTAACGCTGGCTGTTCGTCTATATGCGAACATTTACGCGGGCGAACTGCTCATCGCGACGATTCTGTTGCTCGGAATACCCGGTATTCCGCTCCTCGCCGTATGGCAGGGCTTCAGTATATTTGTAGGCGCCGTGCAGGCGTTCCTGTTCACCATCCTGACGATGGTCTACATCTCTCAGGCCATTGTCCACGAGGAACATTGACCCCCTTTTCAAGTCCGGGGCCGGATCCGGGATTCAACCCGCCGGCCGGGCGGATGCACATAAGAATGCGAAAACAAAGTTCAGAGGAGGAAACTCTACAATGGAATTTCTGGCAGCAGCAATTGCAGTTGGTCTGGGCGCAATCGGCGCAGGTTTCGGTAACGGTATGATCGTCAGCAGAACGGTTGAAGGCATTTCCCGTCAACCGGAAGCTCGCGGCGCTCTCCAGACGACGATGTTCATCGGTGTCGGTATCGTCGAGGTCGTTCCGCTCATCGGCGTCGTTCTCGGATTCCTGATGTTCTTCCAAGCTTAAACTTCAAACCGTATATTTCACGCGGGGCGGGGACGGCGTATGCCTCCACGCCTTCTGTTTGTGTGATGCCGCGGGGGATCTGACCATCCAGGGAAAGGAGCGTTGCAGATGTCGTTCCATTGGGAATCGACAGTCATTGCGATCATCGCATTCGCTTTGCTGTACTGGCTGCTCAACAAATATGCATTCGGGCCGCTGTTCGGCGTAATGGAAAAAAGACGTCAGCTCGTCAACGAAGAGATTGAAGCAGCGGAAGCGAGCCGCCGGGAAGCGGAGCGGCAGCTCGCCGAACAGAAACGGGCGCTCGAGGAAGCGCGGAAGGAAGCGCAGGAAATTATCGAGTCCGCCCGCAGAACCAGCCAGAAACAAGCTGATGAGATTATTCAGGCCGCGCGTGAAGAAGCGAACCGCCTGAAGAATGAAGCGATCCGGGAAATCCAGAACGAGAAGAACAACGCAATTGCCGCATTGCGCCGGCAAGTCAGCGGATTGTCCGTGCAAATTGCATCGAAAATCCTCGAGAAGCAGGTTGACGGGAAGGCTCACGAGCAACTCGTTGATCAATATCTGAGAGAAGTAGGGAAAACGTCATGAGTGCGGATTCGGTCGCAGCGAAGCGCTACGCGAAGGCACTCTATGAAGCCGCGGCGCAGCAGGATCTGGTGTGGGATGTCGAGCAGCAGCTGAAGGCGCTCGTCGACGCGCTGGAACAGACGCCGGAATTCAAGGCGTTCCTGGGCTCTCCGAATATTGAAACTTCGCGCAAGATCTCGGTGCTGGAAGAGGCGCTGGCGGGCAAAACGTCCGACCTGCTCACGAGATTCATTCGTCTTCTGATCGAACGGGGCCGTCAGGCGGATCTCCCCGGCGTTTACCGCGCCTATGCCAGGATTGCCGGCGACGCATCCGGACAAGCCAGGGCGATCGTCTACACGGCGAAACCGCTTGGCGAAGCCGAACTGGCCGCGATCGCGGAGCAATTCGGCAAGGTGACCGGCAAGACGATCCGCGCGGAGCAGGAAGTCGATCCTTCGCTGATCGGAGGCGTCATGGTGCGGATCGGCGACCGTCTGTACGACGGCAGCTTGTCGGGCAAGCTCGCGCGGCTTGAAAAAGCATTGATTTCCTAAGTCTTATGGGACAGGGGTGAACCTTTTGAGTATCAGACCTGACGAGATCAGCACGCTGATCAAGCAGCAGATCGAACAATACAAATCCGATATGGAAGTCGTCGACGTCGGGACGGTTATTCAAGTCGGCGACGGGATTGCGCGCGTGCACGGCCTGGAAAAGGCGATGGCGGGCGAGCTGCTCGAGTTCGCGAACGGCGTCGTGGGCATGGCGCTGAACCTCGAAGAAAACAACGTCGGTGTCGTCATTCTCGGCCCGTACACGGATATTCGCGAAGGCGACCAGGTGAAGCGGACCGGCCGAATCATGGAAGTGCCGGTCGGCGAAGAACTGCTCGGCCGCGTCGTCAACCCGCTCGGCCAGCCGGTCGACGGCAAGGGCCCGATCGAAGCGAAACATTTCCGCCCGGTCGAATCGCCCGCACCGGGGGTCATCCACCGGAAATCGGTCCATGAGCCGATGCAGACGGGCATCAAGGCGATCGACTCGATGATCCCGATCGGCCGCGGCCAGCGGGAGCTCATCATCGGCGACCGCCAGACGGGCAAGACGACGATCGCGATCGACGCCATCATCAACCAGAAGGATACCGGTGTCAAATGTATCTACGTCGCGATCGGCCAGAAGCAGTCGACGGTCGCAAGCGTCGTGGAGACGCTGCGCCGCCACGGCGCGCTGGACTACACCATCGTCGTGACCGCATCGGCTTCCGAGCCGGCGCCGCTGCTCTATCTGGCGCCGTATGCCGGTTGCGCGATGGGCGAGTACTTCATGTACAAGGGCGAGCACGTCCTCGTCATCTACGACGACCTGTCGAAGCAGGCGGCCGCGTACCGCGAGCTGTCGCTGCTGCTCCGCCGCCCGCCGGGCCGCGAGGCTTACCCGGGCGACGTCTTCTACCTGCACTCCCGCCTGCTGGAGCGCGCCGCGAAGCTGAGTGACGAACTCGGCGGCGGTTCGCTGACGGCGCTGCCGTTCATTGAAACGCAGGCTTCGGACGTGTCGGCGTACATTCCGACGAACGTCATCTCGATTACGGACGGTCAGATCTTCCTGGAGTCCGACCTGTTCTTCGCCGGTCAGCGTCCGGCCATCAACGTCGGGATTTCCGTCTCCCGGGTCGGCGGCAACGCGCAGATCAAGGCGATGAAGAAAGTCGCCGGCACGCTGCGTCTCGACCTGGCGGCCTACCGTTCGCTGGCAGCGTTCGCGCAGTTCGGTTCCGACCTCGACAAGGCGACGCAAGCGCAACTGACGCGCGGCGCGCGGACGATGGAAATCCTGAAGCAGGGCGTCAACCAGCCGATGCCGGTCGAGAAGCAGGTCATCTCGATCTTCGCGGCCATCAAGGGCCATCTCGACGATCTGCCGCTCGAAGCGGTCGGCCGTTTCGAACGCGAGCTGCATCTGTACCTCGAATCGAACGCGCCGGAGATCGCCCAGTCGATCCGCGACACGAAGGATCTGACGCCGGAGACGGAGAACGCGCTGAACGAAGCGATCCTCAAGTTCAAGAAAAGCTTTGCCGTCTGACAGACGGATCGGATAATGAATCGGGCTAACGTGCCGGCACGAGTACCCGCTTGAGGGCCGCGGAGCATTCCGGCGGCCTTCCGGACGGGAAAGCGGCGGCGCGTTTAGCGAGCAAAGGCGGGTGAACCAGATGGCCAAGGGCATGCGCGAGCTCAAAGCGAAGATCAAGAGCACGCAGAACACGATGCAGATCACGAAAGCGATGGAGATGGTGGCGGCTTCCCGTCTCCGCCGCGCGCAGGAGGCGGCGGTCGCGGCGCGTCCGTATGCGGACAAGCTGAAGGAGGTCGTCGCCAGCATCGCTGCCGGATCGAGGGATGTCAAGCATCCGATGCTGCAGTCCCGCCCGATCAGGCGGACGGGGTATCTCGTCATCACCTCCGACCGCGGGCTGGCGGGCGGCTACAACGCGAACCTGCTGCGCAACGTGCTGAACACGATCCGCGGTAGGCACAGCTCGCCGGACGAGTACGTGCTGTTCGTCATCGGCCGCAAGGGCCGCGACTTCTTCCGCCGCCGGGGCATGGCGATCGCGAAGGAAGTGACGGGTCTGCCGGATTCGCCGACCTTCGCCGACATCAAGGCGATCGCGCAGGAAGCGGTCAAAGGATTCGAAGAAGAGCTCTATGATGAGCTTTATCTCTGGTACAACCAGTTCATCAACCCCATCACCCAGCGGCCGATCGAGCGCCAGCTGCTGCCGCTCGTGAGCGAGGACGTGAACACGGCAGGGCCTGCCACGGCTTACCAGTACGAGCCGTCGGCCGAAGAAGTGCTGAACACGCTGCTGCCGAAGTATGCGGAAACGCTCATCTACAGCGCCTTGCTGGACGCGAAGGCGAGTGAGTTCGGCGCGCGGATGACCGCCATGGGCAACGCGACGAAGAATGCGCAGAAGATGATCCAGGTTTTGACGCTGAACTACAACCGGGCGCGTCAGGCCGCCATCACGCAGGAAATCTCCGAAATCGTCGGCGGCGCGAACGCGCTGAGCTGAACCAATCCGCGTCTTACGCCGGCTTCATGATGCCGGGTCAGGCGCTTCAGGAGGGAACAATATGAAAAAAGGACGCGTGGTGTCCGTCACCGGTCCGGTCGTCGACATCGAGTTCGAACGCGGACAGCTGCCGGACGTCCTGAACGCGATCAAAATCGAAGCCAAGGGCGAAGGCGGCGGCCCGGACATCAACCTGACGCTGGAAGTCGCCCTTCACCTCGGCGACAACCTGGTCCGCACGATCGCCATGAGCTCGACGGACGGCCTCGTGCGCGGGATGGAAGCCGTCGACCTCGGCGGCCCGATCACGGTTCCGGTCGGCGCGCCGACGCTCGGCCGCGTCTTCAACGTGCTCGGCGAGCCGATTGACGAGGCCGGCGATGTCGTTGCCGACGTCAAACTGCCGATCCACCGTCCGGCGCCGGCGTTCGAACAACTGTCTACGCAGGCGGAAATTCTCGAAACGGGCATCAAGGTCATCGACCTGCTCGCGCCGTACGCCAAGGGCGGCAAGATCGGTCTGTTCGGCGGCGCGGGCGTCGGCAAGACGGTCACGATCCAGGAACTGATCCACAATATCGCACAGGAGCACGGCGGGATTTCCGTCTTTGCGGGCGTCGGCGAACGGACCCGCGAAGGGAACGACCTGTATCATGAAATGAAAGATTCCGGCGTCATCAGCAAGACGGCGATGGTGTTCGGCCAGATGAACGAGCCGCCGGGAGCGCGTCTCCGCGTCGCGCTGACGGGTCTGACGATGGCCGAATATTTCCGCGATGAAGAAGGCCGCGACGTGCTGCTCTTCATCGACAACATCTTCCGCTTCACGCAGGCCGGTTCCGAGGTGTCCGCGCTGCTCGGCCGGATGCCGTCGGCCGTCGGTTACCAGCCGACGCTGGCAACCGAAATGGGTCAGCTGCAAGAGCGGATCACCTCAACGAAGAAAGGTTCGGTTACGTCGATCCAGGCGATCTACGTCCCGGCGGACGACTACACCGACCCGGCTCCGGCGACGACGTTCGCCCACCTCGACGCGACGACGAACCTCGAGCGCCGCATCGCCGAGATGGGCATCTTCCCGGCCGTCGACCCGCTGGCTTCCAGCTCGCGGATTCTGACGCCGGAAGTCGTCGGTCAGGAACACTACGACGTCGCGCAAGGCGTCAAGCGGATTCTGCAGCGCTACAAGGAACTGCAGGACATCATCGCGATCCTCGGCATGGACGAGCTGTCCGAGGAAGACAAGCTGATCGTATCCCGCGCGCGCAAGATCCAGAACTTCCTGTCCCAGCCGTTCCACGTGGCGGAGCCGTTCACGGGCGTGAAGGGGATCTACGTGCCGGTCAAGGAAACGGTCCGCAGCTTCAAGGAGATTCTCGAAGGCAAGCACGACGATCTGCCGGAAGCGGCATTCCGCTACGTCGGCACGATCGAGCAGGCCGTGGAGAGAGCCAAATCGCTTTAATGCGATTGGCGGGAGGGAATCTCGATGAGCACGATGCTGCTTGAAATTGTCACGCCGGAACGCATCGTCTACTCCGAGCAGGTCGACATGGTCGTCGTGCGCGGCGTGGAAGGCGAGCTCGGCATTCTGCCCAACCATATTCCGCTGGTCACGCCGCTCAAGATTGCGCCGGCGAAGATCAAGCAGGGCGGCCGGGAAAAACTGGTCGCGGTCAACGGCGGATTCGTCGAGGTCCGCAAGGACAAGGTCGTCATCCTCGCCGAGAGCGCGGAACTGCCGGAAGACATCGACGTCGAGCGGGCGCTCGCCGCGAAGGCGCGGGCGGAACAGCGGCTTCAGGCCGCGCGGCAGGAAGAGATCGACTTCCGCCGCGCCCAGCTGGCCTTGATGCGCGCCACGAACCGGCTCGAAGTCAAGAATCATCACAATTCATAGACCGCAGTCCTGCCTGCCCGGCAGGCATGGGAAACCTGTCGGCCAGCCTGTCGGCTTCGCCGGCAGGTTTCTTGCTATTCGAAGATTTTGACAAACTCCGGCGAAGGAGGTGCCGTGCGGGCATGCTGCGCCGCTTCATGGCTTACTACCGGCCGCACAAACGGCTGTTTCTGCTTGATTTCAGCTGCGCCGTCATCGCCGCCCTGCTGGAGCTCGCATTCCCGATGGCCGTGCAATGGGTAAGCGACGAACTGCTGCCGACGAAGGACTGGAACGCGATCGCCGTCGCTTGCACCGCGCTGCTGTTCGTCTACCTGTTCGCGATGTTCATGCATTTCATCGTCGGTTACTGGGGCCATATGCTCGGCATCAACATCGAGACGGACATGCGGCAGCAGGCGTTCAACCATCTGCAGCGGCTGTCGTTCCGCTATTTCGACAACACGAAAACGGGCCATCTGATGTCGCGCATCACGAACGATCTGTTCGACATCGGTGAAATGGCGCACCACGGTCCCGAGGACATGTTCATCGCGCTCATGACGTTCGCTGGCGCGTTCGGCATCATGTGGACCGTCGACTGGCAGCTCGCCCTGATCACCTTCGCGGTCGTGCCGATTCTGGTCGTGCTGATCGCCTGGTTCAACGTGAAATTGAACCAGGCGGCCAAGCAGATGTTCGAGAACATCGCCGACGTCAACGCGCGGGTCGAAGACAGCGTATCCGGCATCCGCGTCGTGAAGTCGTTCGGCAACGAGACCTACGAGATCGAGCGGTTCCGGCGCAACAACGCCGGGCTGCGCAGGGCGAAACTGCGCGCGTACCTCGCGATCTCGCTCAGTTCGTCCGGCATGTACATGCTGAACCGGATGATCATGCTGATCGTGCTCGTCGCCGGCGCCTGGTTCGCCTATCAGGGCCGCATCACCTATGGCGAGCTCGTCGCGTTTCTGCTTTACGTGCAGGTGTTCCTGAAGCCCATTGACAAGATCAACGCGCTGATGGAAATGTATCCGAAGGGCATGGCCGGCTTCCGACGGTTCTGCGACTTGATCGACACGGAGCCGGACGTGAAGGACGCGCCTGACGCGATCGACGTGCCGTCGCTGCGCGGCGACATCGAATTCCGGAATGTGACGTTCGGTTATGAACCGCACACGAAGGTGCTGCGGAACGTTTCCTTGAAGATCCGCGCGGGCGAAACCGTCGCGCTGGTCGGCCCTTCCGGAGCCGGGAAATCGACGATCTGCAGCCTCATCCCGCGCTTCTACGATGTGGACGAGGGTGAAATCACGATCGACGGCATTCCGATAAAAAAGATGACGCAGCATTCGCTGCGTTCGAAGATCGGCGTGGTGCAGCAGGATGTCTTCCTGTTCAACGGCACGATCCGCGAGAACATCGCCTACGGCAAATTGGACGCGTCCGAAGCGGAGATCATGGAGGCCGCCCGCCGGGCGCATCTCGGGGACATGATCCGCGAACTGCCGGACGGGCTCGACACCGTCATCGGGGAGCGCGGACTGAAGCTGTCCGGCGGTCAGCGGCAGCGGCTCGCGATCGCGCGGATGTTTCTGAAGAATCCGCCCATACTGATATTGGATGAAGCGACATCGGCGCTCGATACCGAGACGGAACGGATCATTCAGCAGGCATTGGAAGAGCTGGCAGCCAATCGGACGACGATCGTCATCGCCCACCGCCTGGCGACGATCCGCGGAGCGGACCGCATCTTCGTCGTAAACGGCGACGGCATCGCGGAGGAAGGACGGCACGAAGAACTGCTGGCGCAAGGCGGCATTTACGCGCGGCTGCACCGGGCGCAGTTCGGCGAGACGCTCGTCACCTGAACCGCCGCGCGGCCGTGCCCCGTCAACTCGGTCATAGACGGGGCACCCCCCTTTTGCTATAATTGGTAAGGTAAATTCGCGGCCGGGCCATCCGCCAGCCGCCCCATACCGATCCTGCGCACGGAGGCGAACGTATGGAGAAATACGTCAACAGCTACGTGATCGTGGTCATTTTTGTGATACTGGGCATCCTGCTTCCGATCGTTGCGCTCGGGCTGGGCCGCCTGCTCCGCCCGCACAAGCCGACACAGGAGAAGCAGACGACGTATGAAAGCGGGAACGAGCCGGTCGGCGAAGGACAGGCGCGCTACAACATCCGGTATTACCTGTACGCCTTGATGTTCGTCATATTCGATGTCGAAACCGTTTTCTTGTATCCCTGGGCCGTTGCTTATAATCAGCTCGGCCTGTTCGTGTTGATTGAAATGCTGATCTTCACGGCTCTGCTTCTGGTGGGGCTGTTCTATGCCTGGAAGAAGAGGGTGCTGAAATGGGATTCGATCTGGAACAGGTGAGGCCTGAAGAGCACGAAGAGCTGAAGCGCAACGTGCTGGTGACATCGCTGGAACAACTGAAAGGCTGGGCGCGCAGCCACTCGATGTGGCCGCTGACGTTCGGTCTGGCCTGCTGCGCCATCGAGATGATGGGCACGGGCGGGGCGCACTACGACCTTGACCGGTTCGGCGTCTTTTTCCGTCCGTCGCCGCGTCAGGCCGACGTCATGATTGTCGCGGGGACCGTAACGAAGAAAATGGCTCCGCTTCTGCGCCGTCTGTACGAGCAGATGCCGGAACCGAAGTGGGTCATCGCAATGGGATCGTGCGCTACCGCGGGAGGTCCCTATGTCCGTTCGTACTCCGTCGTCAAGGGCGTCGACCAGATCGTACCCGTCGACGTCTACATTCCGGGCTGCCCGCCGAATCCGGCGGCGCTGATCTACGGGATCAACAAGCTTCAGGAGAAAATTCGTTACGAGGCGAAGACCGGGAAGCAGGTGACGAATCGGTGAGCGAAGAGAACAAGCGCGGGGCAGGCCGGCAGGAAGAAACGGCGGCTGCGGAGCAGCAATCGCCGCCCGCTGCGGAGCAGACGGAGCCGGCGGCCGCGGAACAGCGGGAGCCCGCGAATACGCAGGAAGTCTCCGGCACCGAGCCCGCCGGCGCGGGTGCGGAGCATCCGAACCAGCCGCAGCCGGATACGATGCCGGAGAATCCGGATGCATCCGCATCCGGTAAGCCGGCTGAGCCGGCTGCGCCCGCTGATGCGCCGTCCGCCCCTGCGGGCGAAGCCGCGGGAGCCGGGGCGGTGGATCCCGAGCGCGCGGCGAAGATCAAGGCCGCGCAGGAAGCGCGCGCCAAACGCCTGGCGGCGAAAGCCGCTGCCGGCGGTGAAGCGGCGCCCGGAGACGCAGAGCCTGCGGAGCCGAAGCCGCCGTCGCCGAAGCAGCCTTGGCTCGACGAAGCGGTCGAGCTGCTGAAATCCGAAGTGCATCCGGAAGCGGTGGAAGAAGCGGTGATCAACGAGCTGGCGGGCGACATGCCGACGATCACCGTGAAGGCCGAACACTGGCGCGCCGCTGCCGAGCTGCTGAAGAGCCATGGGAAGCTGGGCTGCAACTATCTGCGCAATGTGACCGGCGTCGATTACGAGACGCATATGGAAGTGGTCTACTTCGTCATCAATCTGGAGACGAAGCGCGAATATGCCATCAAGATCCGCACGGATCGCGAGCAGCCGTCCGTTCCGTCGGCGGTGCCGGTATGGCCGTCGGCGGATTGGCCCGAGCGTGAGATCTACGACCTGCTCGGCGTTGATTTTCCCGGCCACCCGGACCTGCGACGCATCATGATGCCGGACGACTGGGTCGGCCATCCGCTGCGCAAAGACTACGTTCCGCTCGATCCGGAGGTGTGACGCGTGATCCGTACCGAAGAACTGCTGCTGAACGTCGGCCCGCAGCACCCGAGCACGCACGGCGTTTTGCGCATCGTCGTGAAGCTGGACGGCGAAGTGATTACGGAAGCAACGCCTGTCATCGGATATCTGCACCGGGGCACGGAGAAACTGGCGGAAAGCCTGAACTACACCCAGATCATCCCGTACACGGACCGGATGGATTACGTGTCCGCCATGACGAACAACTACGTGCTCGTGCACGCCGTCGAGAAAATGATGGGCATCGAGGTGCCGGAACGCGCCGAGTTCCTGCGCCTTATTGTGATGGAATTGCAGCGCGTTGCGAGCCATCTCGTCTGGTGGGGCACCTACCTGCTGGACCTGGGCGCGCTCAGCCCGTTCCTGTTCGCGTTCAAGGAACGCGAGATGATCATCGACCTGTTCAACGAATTGTGCGGCGCGCGGCTGACCTACAACTATATGCGGGTCGGCGGCGTGAAGTGGGACGCGCCTCCCGGCTGGATCGACAAGGTGCGCGACTTCGTGCCGTACATGGAGAAGCAGCTCAAGGAATACGAGCGGCTCGTCAGCGGCAACGAAATTTTCCTCGCACGGGTCAAGGGGATCGGCAAGTACGACGCCGAAACGGCGATCGCCTACGGCCTCTCCGGCGCGAATCTCCGCTGCACCGGCGTGAAATGGGATCTGCGCAAGAACGAGCCCTACTCGTTGTACGACCGGTTTGAGTTCGACGTGCCGGTAGGCACGAACGGCGATTGCTATGACCGGTACATGATCCGGTTCGAGGAGATGCGCCAGTCGCTGCGCATCCTGAAGCAGGCCGTCGAGCAGTTCCCGTCTTCCGGCGAGACGATGGGCAAGGTGCCCCGCGCCATTCGGCCCCCGGCGGGCGAGACGTACGTCCGGATTGAATCGCCGCGCGGCGAGATCGGCTGCCACATCGTCTCGAAGGGCAAGGCCGAGCCGTACCGCCTGAAGTTCCGCCGGCCTTCGTTCATGAATCTGCAGATTCTGCCGAAGCTGCTCGTCGGCGAGACGATGACGAACCTTATCGCGATTCTGGGCGGTGTGGACATCGTCCTCGGGGAGGTCGACTGCTGATGAGCGATTGGGTGGAACAACCGCTTTCCTGGGGGAACGTCCTGATCTACGCCGTGCTGGCGGTCGTCTTCCTCCTGCTCATTCTCGGCTATGTCACCTACGCGATCCTGTTCGAGCGGAAAGTGCTCGGCTGGATGCAGTTCCGGCACGGGCCGAACCGGCTCGGGCCGTGGGGGCTGCTGCAGACGGTGGCGGACGTCCTCAAGCTGCTGGTCAAGGAGGACACGATTCCGCGCAAGGCGGACCGCGCCCTGTTCATTCTCGCGCCGGCGCTCTGTTACGCGCCGTCGTTCGCGGTGCTGGCGGTCATCCCGTACACCCGCGAGCTCTATTTCGCCGATCTGAACGTCGCCATCGTCTACTACGCGGCGCTGTCCGCCATCTCGACGATCGCGATCGTGCTCGGCGGCTGGGCATCGAACAACAAATATTCGCTGCTCGGCGGCATGCGCTCGGCGGCGCAGATGATCAGCTACGAAGTGCCGCTCATCCTCTCGATCGTCGGCACGGTCATGATGACCGGCAGCATGAGCCTGCGGCAGATCGGCGAGGCGCAGGGCGACTGGTTCTGGGAGTGGAATTTTCTTCCCCAGATTATCGGCTTCGGCGTCTTCATCGTCGCCGCGGTATCGGAGCTGAACCGCTCGCCGTTCGACCTGCCGGAGGCGGAATCCGAGCTGGTCGCCGGCTACCACACCGAGTACAGCGGCTTCCGCTTCGCGTTCTTCATGCTGGCGGAATACGTGTACATGTTCGCGATCGCCGGGCTGGCGTCGGTGCTGTTCCTCGGCGGCTGGCATCCGCCGGCGCCGTTCCTTGATTTCGTACCGGGCGTCATCTGGATGATCCTGAAGATGGCCTTCGTCATCTTCTTCCTGTTCTGGCTTCGGGCGACGATGCCGCGCGTGCGCGTCGACCAGCTGATGGGATTTGCCTGGAAGGTGCTGGTGCCGCTGGCGATCCTGAACGTGTTCGTGACGGCGGTCTGTCTCGAGCTTTTCATCAAAGGGTAACGGGGGGTTAGGGCCATGAAAGGTTTGATCCAGGGTCTGGGCGTTACGCTCAAGGCGATGACGACGAAGAAGGTCACCTATGCCTACCCGGACGTGCCGCTCAAGATGCCGGACCGGTTCCGCGGCGTCCAGCATTTCGAGCCGGACAAATGCATCGTCTGCAACCAGTGCGCGCGCATCTGCCCGACAGAGTGCATCACGCTGGTCGGCAAGCCGAATCCGGATCCCGAGAAGAAAGGCAAAGTGATCGATACCTACGACATCAACTTCGAACTGTGCATCCTGTGCGATCTGTGCACCGAAGTGTGTCCGACGGAAGCGATTGTCATGACGAACAATTTCGAACTGGCGGCATACAGCCGCGACGAACTGTTCAAGGATCGCGAGTGGCTGGAAAACAACAACACGAACGTCCGGCAGGACAACAACAACATCGGCGCGCCGCAGAGAGGGGGCGCGAAGTAACCGATGGGCGGGTTCTACATCAACTGGTCCGGCGAACTGGTTGCGTTCTTCGCGTTCGCCGTCATCATGATCGTCGGTGCGGTGCTGATGCTGACGCTGACGAAGGTCGTCCATATGGTGGTGTCGCTGGCGGCGGTCTTCCTCGGGCTCGGCGGCATGTTCGTCGTGCTGGAAGCGGAATTCGTCGCCTTCGTGCAGGTGCTCATCTACGCGGGCGCCGTCACGATTCTCATGATCTTCGGCATCATGATGACGCACCACCAGGCCGTGCAGCATGAGCCGGCAAGGCCGGTGCACGAGATCGTGTCGGCCGTCGCGTCGATCCTGCTGTTCGGCATTCTGTTCTACGCGATCCGTACCACGGAATTCGAGCCTTCGGCTCCGCCGCTGCAGGCCGGGGTCGACAACGCGATGGAGATCGGCAAGCAGCTCTATACGCAGCACGTCATCCCGTTCGAACTGGTGTCGGTTCTCCTGACGGTCGCGTTCATCGGCGCGATCGTGATCGCGAAGAAGGAGGCGGAGTAGACGTGCTGTCATCGTACCTGACCATGGCCGCCATTCTGTTCTGCATCGGACTTTACGGCGCGCTGTCGAAACGCAACGCCGTCATCGTGCTCATGTCGGTGGAGCTGATGCTCAACGCGGTGAACCTGAATCTGGTCGCCTTCTCGAAATACGGCGTCGTGCCGTCGCTCACGGGCCAGATTTTCTCCCTGTTCACCATCTCGGTGGCGGCCGCCGAAGTGGCGGTCGGCGTCGCGATCCTGATCGCCCTGTTCCGCGCGCGCGGCGTGGTGAACGTCGATGAATTCAACGAGATGAGGAGGTAGCGGCTATGGCAACCGTGTACTCGCAATACGCCTGGCTCGTTCCGGTGTTCCCGCTCGCGGCTTTCCTCATCCTGACGGCGTTCGGCCGCGGCATGAAGCAGACCGGCGCCATCGTCGCCGTGCTCGGATCGTTCGGGGCGCTCGCCCTGTCGGCGCTCGTGCTGATCGAGCATCTCGGCGGCGCCGACGAATACAACGACAGTTTCCACTGGATCAAGATCGGCGGCTATGCCCTGACCGCCGGTTTCGACGTGACGAATCTGACGGCGCTCATGCTGGTCGTCGTCTCGCTCGTCGCGTTCCTGGTCAATATTTACTCGATCGGCTACATGAAGGACGATGAGCGCATGACCGTGTTTTTCGGCTACGTGGCGCTGTTCACGTTCTCGATGCTCGGTCTCGTGCTCGCCGACAATCTGCTCACGCTCTACATTTTCTGGGAGCTGGTCGGGGTCTGCTCGTTCCTGCTCATCGGCTTCTGGTACCAGAAGCCGGAAGCGAAGGCCGCGGCGAAGAAAGCGTTCATCGTCACGCGGATCGGCGATGTCGGTCTGCTGATCGCGCTACTGCTCCTGTTCTGGTACATGCCGGATCATAACTTGTCGTTCGCCGCGATTGAGAACGTGTTCGGCCAGACCGGCCTGATCACGGAAGGCATCACGACGCTGATCGCGATTCTGATCTTCGTCGGGGCGGTCGGCAAGTCCGGCCAGTTCCCGCTGCACGTCTGGCTTCCGGACGCGATGGAGGGCCCGACGCCGATCAGCGCCCTGATCCACGCCGCGACGATGGTCGCTGCCGGCGTGTTCCTGGTCGCCCGCACGTTCCCGATCTTCGAAGCGTCGCAGGCGGCGCTGGATACGGTCGCCTGGGTCGGCGCCTTCACCGCGATCTTCGCGGCGTCGATCGCCATCGCCCAGAACGACATCAAGCGGATTCTGGCTTACTCCACCGTCAGCCAGCTCGGCTACATGATGATGGCGATCGGGCTCGGTTCGGTGACGGCCGGCATGTTCCATCTGTTCACGCATGCGTTTTTCAAGGCGCTCCTGTTCCTCGGGGCGGGCAGCGTCATTCATGCAGTTCATACGCAGGATATTCACGAGATGGGCGGCCTCGGCAAGACGATGAAGACGACCGCCTGGACGTTTGCGATCGGCGCGCTGGCGCTCGCCGGCATCCCGCCGCTCTCCGGCTTCTGGTCGAAGGACGCCATTCTGGCGGAAGCGCTCCACGCGAATCCGGCGCTGTTCGTCGTCGGCATCGCGGCCGCGTTTCTGACGGCGCTCTACATGTCCCGCCTGTTCTTCCTCGTCTTCGCGGGCAATCCGAAGGCGGGCGGCGAAGCGCATGAATCGCCGGCTACCATGACGGTGCCGCTGATCGTGCTGGCGGTGCTGGCGGTCATCGCGGGCTTCATCGAAATGCCGTTCAGCGGCACGGGCTGGTTCGGCGAATGGCTGACCGGGCATGCGGCGGAGCATGAAGGTGCGGCGCTCGTCATGCTCGTCTCCACGGCGATCGGCCTTCTGGGCATCTATCTCGGCTGGCTGATCTATGTGAAGGGGGCCATTTCGCGCGATGTCGTCACATCCCGCGCGCCCTGGCTGACCCGTCTGCTCGAGCGGAAATACTACATCGACGAAATTTATCATGCGGTCTTCACGGTCTCGCTGCGCGCGATCGGACGGGCGTGCGACGCCTTCGACCGCCATGTCGTCGGCGGCGCCGTCCGGCTGGCGGGAGGCGCAGCCTTCTGGACAGGCCGCGCGGCAACCCGGATGCAAAGCGGCCAACTGCAGTCCTACGGCTTGTACGTCGTCATCGGGCTGGTCATTCTCGTTGCAGCGATTGCCGGAAGGAGGTTTTGGTAATGGAAAGCTCTTTCCCCTGGCTGACGCTGCTGACGTTCTCGCCGATCATCGGGCTGCTGGTGCTGCTCTTCATACCCGGTACGAACAGCCGCGCGCTCCGCACGGCTGCGATCGTGACGACGCTCGTCCCGCTCGGCCTGTCGCTCTGGCTGTTCGCGTCCTATGACGCGGCGAATCCGAACGCCTTCAGGGAGCAGGTCGACTGGATCACGATCGCGCTCAACCATGAGGCGGTCAATATCGGCTCCAGCGCTTACGTCTTCCAGTACCATCTGGCGGTCGACGGCCTGTCGCTGCCGCTCGTGGCGCTCGCGGCGCTCGTCGCGGTAATGGCCGCGCTGGCGTCGGTCCATATCAAGAAGCGCTGGAAAGCGTTCTATGTCTGGTTCCTGCTGCTCGAGACGGGGATGCTCGGCGTCTTCCTGGCGCGCGACCTGATCCTGTTCTTCCTGTTCTTCGAGCTGACGCTGATCGCGCTGTTCTTCCTGATCGGCATCTGGGGCTCCCTGAACCGGGAAAAAGCGGCGAACACGTTCCTCATCTACAACGGGCTTGGTTCGGCTCTCATGCTGATTGCGTTCGTGCTGCTCATTTCCACCGCGGGCGCATCGCTGAATGCGACGGAGCAGGGAGGCGATCTGGTATACAGCGGCGATTACGCGACGATTGCGGCGAATCTGACATCCGGTGAATCGCTCACGAACCTGCCCGGCGGGTATGACAATCCGTTCGCGCTGAGCGACGGAATGCGGTGGACGATCTTCATCCTGCTGCTTGCGGCCTTCGGCATCAAGCTGCCGGTGCTGCCGCTGCATACGTGGATGCTCCGCGTCCACGCGGAAGCGCCGCCTTCCGTCGTCATGATTCACTCCGGCGTCCTGCTCAAGATGGGCGGATACGGTCTGATCCGATTCGGCATCGGGCTGTTCCCCGAGCTGGCGGAAGATGCGTCGTTCGTGCTGGCGCTGCTCGGCGCCGTGAGCGTGCTGTACGGCGCCGTGCTGGCGTTCGTCCAGCGGGAGTTCCGGCTGGTGCTGGCCTATTCGTCGGTCAGCCACATGGGCATCGTGCTGCTCGGCATCGCGTCGCTGAACGAGATCGGACTGCAGGGCGCGGTGTTCCAGCTCGTCTCGCACGGCCTCATCTCGGCGCTCCTGTTCCTGATCGTGGGCAGCCTGTACGAACGGACCGGCACGACGGAACTGGAAGAGCTCGGCGGCCTCGCCCGCCCGATGCCGTTCATGAGCGGCGTGCTGCTGGCCGCGGGGATGGCGTCGCTCGGACTGCCGGGGCTGTCCGGCTTCATCGGCGAGTTCCTTGCCTTCCTCGGCTTGTTCGAGACGATGAAGTGGGTGACCGCAATCGCCGCGATCGGCGTCATTCTGGCGGCTGTGTACATCCTGCGCAGCGTGCTGAAGATTACGTTCGGCCCGCAGCAGGAGCGCTACGCGGTGCTGAAGGACGCACGGCTCATCGAAGCCGTGCCGATGATCGCGCTGTTCGCCTTCATCGTGCTGCTCGGCGTCTATCCTTCGGTGCTGACGGATACGATGCAGGGAAGTTTCGACAACATCATCGCGCATTTGAACACGAGGATGGGGGGGTAGTCGCATGGTGACAACGGCAACGCAAGCTTTGACCGGACCGGATGTGGCTTACCTCGTCCCCGAGATCATTCTGGTCGGCGCGGCGATTCTGCTGACGCTCCTTGATCTGCTGCTGCCGAATACGGTCCGCCGCGGGTTTCTGAGCTGGCTGACGCTGGCCGCAATGGCCGGCTCCGCCGCCGTCGTTGTCGGGCAGCTGCTGTCGTTCGATCCGTTCGGCGAAGGTGGCGCGGAAGTGATTTCGCTTCTGCGGGACAGCTACCGGATCGACGGGTTCGCGCTCGCGATGAAGCTGATCATCCTGGCCGCTTCCATGCTCATCCTGCTGATGGGCATCCGGACGATCGAGCGGGACGATGCCATTCCGGACAAAGGCGAAACGTTCACGATGATGCTGCCCGCCGTCGCCGGTGCGCTCGTCCTCTGTTCGACGGCGGATCTGATCACGATGTTCGTCGGACTGGAACTGCTCGGCATTTCGACATATGTGCTGATCGGTTTCCGCAAAAAATCGAAGCTGGCGGCTGAGGCGGCGTTCAAATATGTCGTCATCGGCGCTGTCTCGTCGGCGTTCATCCTGTTCGGCATGTCGTACCTGTACGGGGTGACGGGATCGACCAACCTTGGCTGGATTGCCCGGATGCTGGAGCAGGCGGTCACCGATTTCGAAGCGCTCGTCTACGTCGGCCTGTTCTTCCTGGTCGCGGGGTTCGCGGTGAAGATCGCGGCCGCGCCGTTCCACGCCTGGGCGCCCGACGTCTACCAGGGAGCGGCGACGCCGGTCACGGCGTTTCTGGCCGTCGTCTCGAAAGCCGCGGCGTTCATTGCGCTGGTGCGGGTGATCTTCAATACGGCGGTCATCCAGACGCCGTTCATCCTCGGGCCGGCCGTCAGCCCGGTCGGGGAAGACGTGCTGCTCGCGCTGAAAGTGCTGGCGGCCGCCGCCATGATTGTCGGCACGACGGCCGCGCTGCGCCAGAAGAACGTGAAGCGGCTGCTGGCCCTGTCCGGCGTTGCCAACGCGGGCTACCTGCTCGTGCCGCTGGCGATCGGCCTCGGCACGACGTCAACCAACAACCTGGGCGATTTCTCGTTCTACCTGGTCGCCTACATGTTCATGACGATCGGCGCCTTCGCGGTCATGGCGGTTGTCAGCCAGGCGGCCGGGCATGACGAGCTGAAGGGCTACGCCGGCCTGTACTACCGCGCGCCATGGACGGCGGCGGGGATGATCGTGCTGCTCATCTCGCTGGCCGGGCTGCCGGTGACGGGCGGCTTCTTCGGCAAGCTGTTCATTCTGCTGAGCGCGGCGCAGATGAAAGATTACTGGCTGGCTGCGATCATGATCGTGACCAGCGTCATCTCGTATTACTTCTACTTCAGCATCATCCGCCAGATGTTCATGCGGACCGCGGAGACGGAGGCAAAGCTGAGCGTCCCCGTACCGACGGGAATTGCCCTTTGGATCTGCGTCGCGGCGACGCTGGCGCTCGGCTTCATGCCGAACGCGTTCATGGAGATGCTGGAACAAGTCGTGACGCTGTCCCGCGACGTCTGGGTGGCGATGCCGAGATAACCGCTCGCGGGCGGTGCTTTGCAGACGGCCGGTTTGGGAGCGGCTGTCTGAAGAGAAAGTGGTTTGACAGGCTTCGGGTGAGGTCAAAGTCCGGCTGCGTCTTGTCCGGAATGGATGGGACGCGGCCGGATTGTTTTTTGGGTACATTGAAAGCTTTCCGGCAAGTGAGAGTTTTTTAAACGCAATGAAATAGATTATCGATTATAATAGGTTCATAGCGTCGGAACGGAAACGGAACGGATAAGGACAGATCGCAATGCGAATCATGAAAGGGAACGGCTGGAGGACCGGCAACCATAAGGAAGCGGGGGCGCGCACCGACCGGCGTCAGCAGCGGCGCAGCATTGCCGTGCCTGCTGCCATGTTGGCGTGCGTACTGGCCGCGGGATCTCTGCTTGGTGAAATGGGCGGACCGCTTGCAACGATCGGAGCAAGCGCCCCTTCGAACATGCAGTTTTCGGCGGATGCGGCAGATGTATGGACAACCGGGAGCTGGCTCCTGAAATGGCGGGAAGGCGCGGAGACGGATCCCGCCCGGCTGCTGGGCACCGTCGTGCTCTCGCGGCAGCCGGAGACGGGTGTGGACCTCGTCGTGCCGGCAGACGGTGAAGACCGGCAGCGCTGGCTGGACAGGCTGACCGCGCACCCGGATGTGGAATATGTGCATCCGGTCGGCAAGGTCAAGCTGCTCGCCTTCAGCGCGGATAACGGCGGAGAACAGGCAGACATGACGTCCACGGCGTCCACGCCGGCTGTTGCGGCAACAGAGGCGGAAGCGGCGTTGCAATCCTCAGCAAACACCCAGTCTCCTGCGGCGCCGGCAGCCGCGGATCTTCCGGGCAAGCCTGACGATCCGCATCTGGACAGGCAGTCTTATCTGAAACTGATCGGAGCGGACCGCGCCTGGGCGCTGGCGCCGGGCATGGCGACCGATCTGACGATCGCGGTGGTGGACACCGGCGTCGATCTCGATCATCCGGATCTGAAAGACAATCTCGTGCAGGGCATCAATCTGATTGCGCCCGGCAAGCCTCCCGAGGACGACAACGGGCACGGCACCCGGGTCGCCGGTGTGCTGGCGGCCATAGGCAACAACGGCATCGGGACGGCCGGCGTGCTGTGGAAGGCGAAGATCATGCCGGTCAAGGCGCTGGACGAAACCGGATTCGGCGATGAGAAGATGCTCGGCGAAGCGATTGTGAAAGCGGTGGATGCCGGCGCGAAGATCGTCGTCCTGTCGGTCGGGCTTTACCGGTATTCCCCCTACATGCAGGACATCGCCTTGTATGCCGAGAAAAACGACGTTCTGCTCGTCGCGGCCAGCGGCAATGACGGGCTCCAGCACGGCCGCAAGGCTGTTGTCAAATATCCGGCGGCCTACCCGACCGTGATGGCCGTCTCCGGCGCGGCGGCGGACGGCAGCCCGGAACGCCGGGCCAATGCCGGTCCCGAGAACGATATCGCGGCAGCTTGGGAAGTGTACACGACGGCGCTCGGCGGAGGATACCGCAAGGAAGAAGGCACGTCGATGGCTGCGCCGCAGGTTGCGGCTGCCGCGGCGCTCGTCTGGACGAAGGAGCCGCATCTGAAAGCCTGGCAGGTGCGGGAGCGGCTGATGCAGACGGCGCAGGATATCGGGGCACCCGGCCGCGATGATCAGACCGGAGCGGGGCTGCTTCGGGTCGATCTTGCGCTGAAGGCGGCGGCGAACCCGCGGGAGCCGAACAACACACGGCAGGAAGCCGCTGCGCTGCCGGTCGTCAATCAGATCGCGGGGGCTTTGAGCGGCGGATCCGACGTTGACTGGTTCAAGATCGATGCGCCGCATGACGGGTGGATGACGTTTGCTTTTGAAGGCCATCCCGGTGAGAAAAAAGCATATCCCGCCGTATCCGCCGTGCTGCATCGGAAAGACGGAACGTCGGCTTCCGCGGAGTGGCGCGTGGACGCCGGCCAGGTCGAATGGCCGGTGAAGCGCGGCGTTCAATGGCTGGAACTGAAGTTCAAGAACAGCGAGGAGACCGCGGTCTTGCCCTACACGCTGACGACCGGATTCCGGATGGCCGAAGATGAATATGAGCCGAATGACGCGCAGGCATTTGCCCATCAGTTGAAGAACCTGACGGACGGGCAGCTGAAGGTGACCGGAACGTTCCATCAGCAAGGCGACCAGGACTGGTATGCCGTGACGATCGGCCAGACGGGCGATTTGAAGCTGTCGCTGGCGGTCGATACGATGCGCATCGATCCGTCCCTTCTCATCAAGCCTGAGCGCGGTACGGAACAGCGCGTGGACGACTACGGCGAAGGGGCGACGGAGCGGGCGAATATTCCGGTGACCCCTGGCCGATATCTGATCCGGGTGCGCGACGCTTCGTCGGCTTCCGCGCATTCCGCGGCCGGCACTTACACGCTGACGCTGGAACTTGAGCGGAGGCATGAAGATCCGAACGAGCCGAACGACCGGATCTATGCGGCGACACCGCTGGCGCCGGACACGGAGTACCGGGGTGTCTTCGCCGTCCAGGGCGATGAAGACTGGTTCAGGCTGAAGCTGGACAGCCGATCGATCGTGACGGTCACGCTGGACGGGGTGCCGGCGGACCGCCGCGTGCGGATGGAAGTGTACGACAAGCGCCAGCAATTGCTGGAAACCGTTGAAACGGCGCCTGAGACGGCAAGCATTCGCATCGAGCGTGAATATGATGAGGGTAGCCATTACATCAGGCTCACATCCGACCGTCCGTTCGACCGGAGCTTGTACCGGCTGCGGGTCAATGTGGAGCCGCTCGTGGGCGGTTTCCGGGATATTGCCGGGCACTGGGCCGAAGACTCGATCGTCAAGCTGAACGCGCTCGGTCTCGTATCGGGCACGGGCGACCGCCGGTTTGAGCCGGATCGCGGCATCTCCCGCGCGGAAGCGACTGCGCTGCTCGTGCGGGCGCTCGGCGGTTCCGGAACGCCGGCCGCCACGATCGCTTACCGCGATCTGGACGAGAGCCACTGGGCCTATAAAGCGATCCAGCAGGCGACGGCGGCCGGCATCGTAAACGGTTTGCCGGGCGGCAGGTTCGGCCCATCAAATCCGGTATCCCGGGCCGAAGCCGCCGTCATGATCGGCCGCGCGCTCGGACTGGCGCCGCTGAACAGGGCATCGGCGCCGTTCAACGATCTGAGCCCGAACCACTGGGCGGCATCGATGATCAATCGGCTCAAGGAAGAAGGGCTGTTGAGCGGCTACCCCGGCGGATTCGTCAGACCGGATGAACGGATCAGCCGGGCGGAATTCAGCGTCTTTCTGCTGCGCGCGGTGGAGAAGAGGAGATTGAACTGAGATGGAGGATGTCTATTTTTCAATGGGCATAAGAGGGCTGCTGTCCGTGGCCGTCATGCTGTTCAGCGTCTATCTCGCCTGGGTCGTGCTTCAGGAACTCAAGCTCGACGTGTTCCTGAAGCAGCCCAAGGGCAGGCGCGCCGTCATGCTGCGTCTGATGATGGCGGTCGCGATCGGCTATCTGTTCTCCCGGTTCATCCTGGATTACTGGGAATGGTCGACGTCGCTGCGCCTGCTTGTCGAATAAGGAGAACGGATTCCGTCAACAATGGTATTGATTCTACGGTCCGAATTCGGCATTCGGCTGCGAATGATGTAGAATGTCGGGAATTTTCGCCAATTCCTGTATAGATTCGAAATTTTGTGCTTGTCGATCTGTGTAAGGAAATGCTAAGATATTCACGGAATGTTGGACGGATGAAAAAAGTACTAGTTCGGATCGTGATTGGTAGGATCATGTGCGCGGAGGGACCCATATGAGCAAAATCATCGTCCGCGGCGGTCGGCGGCTCTCCGGAACGGTTCGCATCAGCGGCGCCAAAAATGCGGTGCTGCCCATTCTGGCCGCGTCGCTGCTCGCCGAAAAGGGCGTCAGTGTCATTCGAGACGTCCCCCTGCTTGATGATGTCTTGACCATCCGGCAGGTGTTGTCTTCGCTCGGCGCCGGCCTCCGCCAGGACGGCGATACCGTCTTCGTTGATGCTTCATCACTGCAAAGCTTCGAACCACCATATGAACTGGTCCGTAAAATGCGGGCTTCCTTCCTCGTGATGGGACCTCTGCTGACGCGATTCGGACAGGCGCGCATCTCGCTGCCTGGCGGATGCGCCATCGGCACGCGCCCGATTGACCAGCACCTGAAAGGCTTCGAAGCGATGGGCGCTGACATCGCCCTGGGGCAAGGTTACATAGAAGCGCGCACGCACGGACGGCTGAAAGGCGCGAAGATCTACCTCGATGTGCCGAGCGTCGGCGCTACGCAGAACATCATGATGGCCGCCTCCCTTGCGGAAGGGACGACCATCATCGAGAATGCGGCGAGGGAACCGGAAATCGTCGATCTGGCGAATTTCATGAACAGCATGGGCGCCGTCGTGCGAGGCGCGGGTACGAGCATGATCCGCATCGAAGGGGTCGACATGCTGCACGGTGCGGAACATACGGTAATCCCCGATCGGGTGGAAGCCGGCACTTATATGGTTGCCGCCGCCATAACCGGCGGAGATGTAATGATTGAAGGCGCAATTGCCGACCATTTGACCCCGGTGATTTCGAAGCTGGAAGAAATGGGCGTCGATTTCGGGGAATGCGAGAACGGCATCCGCGTGACGGTAAGCCGTCCGCTGCGCGCCGTCGATGTGAAGACCCTCCCGCACCCGGGATTTCCCACCGATATGCAGTCGCAGATCATGGCGCTGCTCATGGTGGCGGAAGGCACGAGCGTCGTGACGGAGACGGTGTTCGAGAACCGGTTCATGCATGTGGAGGAATTCCGCAAGCTTCAGGGACAGATCCGTGTGGAAGGGCGGTCCGCGATCGTAACGGGCGGTGCGAAACTCGTCGGCGCCAAGGTGTGCGCCACCGATCTGCGCGCCGGAGCCGCGCTGATCTGTGCCGCGCTGCGCGCCGAAGGCGAGACCGAGATCACGGGCGTTCATCATATTGACCGCGGATACTTGGGGATTACGGAGAAGCTGGCGGCTCTCGGCGCGGACATTCGCCGGATTGAGGCGGAAGCCGCGCTTGCCCGGGCGGCGGAAGAAGCGCAGGCCCTCCGCCTCGAGGAAGCGGAAGGGGAAGTGCCGGCCGAGGCGGTCTTCGCCCGCGAGGAGCGCGCCCGCATTCAGGTCAGGCCTTCCTGGGCGTGAAGCAAGCAGAACGATCATCAGAACGCGTTGTGAAAGACGCGTTCTTTTTTATTTCCGGAACGATTCATTTCTTCCATTCGGGATACAAATGCGCTTTCATCAAAATAGAAGCGGCCGGAAATCCGCAAGCTGCCGGCATTTTCGCTTGACCGAGGTTTTGTGGTTCTGCCCTACCAAACGGCTTCATAGGATGTACCAAGGCCGGCGGATGAGAGATTCAAGCAGACGTACCAGCGTCGATTGGAGGGCAGACACAATGAGACGGAGAACGGCATGGAGGCGCATCCTGCAGGGCGGTGTTGGAACTTCGGGCTGGATGGCGGCGTTTCTGCTCGGCATGGCGGCGGCCATGTTCCTGAAGTTGATGTCCGCGGGCGGCGGGGTGTCGGAATCCGGCGCTTCGCATACAAAATCCGACGGGATTCCGGAGGTCATGGCGGCGGAAGCTTCGGAAGCCGGCAGCAGCGAATTGGCAGGAAGACCGCGGATGCCGGAATCCGGAAGCGGCAATCTGAAACATGAGGATGGAGTACAGACCGATGGAGCGGTCGGACAGGCCGGCGATTCCGCAGATGGTGAAGGCGGCGCCGCCGGGAAGGACGAAGCGCCGGACGAGCCGTTGGTGCGCGTCTACCTGGCGGAAGAGGGGCGCGTGGAGACGGTGCCGCTGGAGACGTATGTTCTCGGCGTCGTAGCGGGAGAGATGCCGGCTGATTTCGAGCTTGAAGCGCTGAAAGCGCAGGCGATTGCGGCCAGAACCTATATCATCCGCAAACTGTTCACCGCAGCGCAAGATACCGGCGATGTAAAACGGGAATATGATGTGACGGACGGCGAGGCCGACCAGGTGTATGTGCCGCTGAAGAAAATCCGGGAAATGCGGCTTGAACGGGAGGAAGAGCTGGCGCGGATCGGACGAGCGGTCGCCGAGACGCAGGGGCTCGTGCTGACCTACGAGGGCGAGCCGATTCAGGCGGCCTATTTCTCGACAAGCGGCGGTTATACGGAGAATGCCGAAGATTACTGGTCCGTGGAGGTTCCGTATCTGAGAAGCGTGCCCAGCCCCTGGGACGCGCAGCTGTCGCCGCGTTTCGAACAGAAGGTCGAAATGGAGCTGGACGAATTCTATGACCGCCTGGGCATCCGCAAGCGGGACCGAAAGGGCGGCATCGAGGTGCTGAGCCGGACGGCGGGCCGAAGTGTGAAAGAGATCCGGATCGGGAAGAAGGTGCTCACCGGACGGGAGGTGCGGGAGGCGCTGGATCTGCCGTCCGCCAACTTCAGCTGGCGGATCGAAGACGGACGGATCACGCTGGTGTGCTACGGCTACGGACATGGCGTAGGCATGAGCCAATGGGGGGCGCAGGCGCTGGCCAAGGCGGGCAATGACGCGGAGCAGATTCTGGCCTACTATTACCGGGGAACAAGGCTTGTCCGATCTGCGAGTCTTGCGGCATCGTTCGAAAGTTTCAAAACTTGAAAATTATCATTTCAGCGACGTATAAAAGATTCCTCACTGGCAACAATGGCTGGTGAGGTGATCAAAAAATGAATGAACAAGACAAGCAGAAACCGCTTGAGGAAGCTTCCGGGCTGTCCCGAAGCGGAGCCGCCAAATCGTCCGGTTGGAAGAGATTGCTGTCGAAGAAATGGGTTTCTCCGGCATTGTTCATGGCCGCGGCGGCAATCATCGTAACGATCATGTGGCTCTATCAGGGGACCGACAAGTCGGAAGTCAAGCCTGCAGATGACGAGTCCGCTGAAGTGAGCGACGTGACGAATACCGATGAAGCCGTGGCCGATGAGCGTACGCTGGAGGTCATTGCGGACGGCGAAACGCTGCAATGGCCGGTCGTCGACCGCTCGGAGCTGGAGATCGTTCTCCCGCACTATGACGCGGATGCGCCGAGTGAAGAACGGCAGCAGGCGCTTCTGGTGTCCGGCACGACGTTCATGCCGCACATGGGCATCGATCTGGCGCGGCCTGACAATGCGGCCTTCGATGTCGCTGCCGCGATGAGCGGCAAGGTGACGGTAGCCGAGCAGCATCCGACGAACGGTTATATTGTCGAAATCGCGCATCCGGACGGGCTTGTCACCGTGTACCAGAGCCTGAGCGAAATCAACGTCAAGGTCGGCGACGAAGTGAAGCAAGGCACGCTGATCGCGAAGGCGGGACGCAGCGAGCTGGAGAAAGATCTCGGCGTACATCTTCACTTCGAAGTCCGCGAGAACGGCACGCCGGTCAATCCGTTGGCACTGCTTGACGAAGAAGAATGATGCGAACAGACCATGCAGGCCATTGGTCGCACAGGCGGGCCGGACGGACCGGCGGCGCAGAAGTGCACGAAGGCTAAGCCGGGAAAGCAGGGGAACCCCTGCTTTCCTTTTTTTGCAAACGGCTTTTCCATCCCGTCGCTCCGGACGCGCCCGTACGGTGCAGGATGGTGTTCCCGGGGCGGCGTTTATTTCCCGGAAAATAATTTGTACAGTCAGGCTTGTCACGCTTGACCACGGCGAATATAAACCTCCCCGACTCATATAATGTACCAAACTATTCCGAGTTGGGAGGCGGGAACGTGCACGATTACATCAAAGAACGGACGATCAAAATCGGCAGATGCATCGTCGAGACGAGAAATACCGTTCGAACGATCGCGAAGGAGTTCGGCGTTTCGAAAAGCACGGTACACAAGGATCTGACCGAGCGGCTGCCGGAGATCAATCCCGACCTTGCGGACCAGGTGAAGCACATTCTCGAGTACCACAAATCGATTCGGCATCTGCGGGGCGGCGAAGCGACGAAGATCAAATACAAGAAATCGGCAGGGAAGAAACGCGAAGCGATAACGGCCGGAAAAAACGGCTAATTCTTCTACAAAAATAGAGGATTTCGGACAACAATAGCGAATTGATATCGATTATGGGCCGATTTGGAATCGAGCGACATTTCATGACATACCGTGTGCCTTTGTCCCGGCGGGACGGTACGGCGCGCGGTATTCGTCGAGTCCGGACAGGCCTTTTTTCAGGCGGCTTGCAAATGGACAAGCCTTGGGTGCCGGTTGAAACGCCCTGATAATTTTCGGGTTGGGGGACATGCAGAAATGTTGGGCAAAGATATCGGAATCGATCTCGGAACAGCCAATGTATCCATTCATGTCAAAGGCAGGGGCGTCGTGCTGGACGAACCTTCCGTCGTCGCCATTGAAAGCGAGTCGAAGCGGGTGCTGGCCGTCGGCGAAGAAGCGAGACGGATGGTCGGCCGGACGCCGGGCAACATCGTGGCGATCCGTCCGCTGAAGGACGGCGTGATCGCCGATTTTGAGATTACGGAACTGATGCTGAAGTCATTCATCAACCGGGTCGGGGGTCGGAAATGGTACAGCCGTCCGCGCATCCTGATCTGCGCGCCGACGAACATCACGTCGGTCGAACAGAAAGCGATCCGGGAAGCGGCTGAACGAAGCGGGGCCAAGGAAGTATTTCTCGAGGAGGAGCCGAAGGCGGCGGCGATCGGAGCCGGCATGGACATCTTCCAGCCAAGCGGCAACATGGTCGTCGACATCGGCGGCGGCACGACGGATGTCGCGGTGCTGTCCATGGGCGACATCGTCACGGCCTCGTCCATCAAAGTGGCGGGCGACAAATTCGACTCCGAGATCATGAAATATATCAAAAACAAATACAAGCTGCTGATCGGCGAGCGGACAAGCGAGGACATCAAAATCCGCATCGGCTCGGTCCATCCGGACGGGCGAAAGGAATCGATGGACATCCGCGGACGCGACATGGTGACCGGGCTGCCCCAGACGGTGACGATCCGCTCGGAGGAAGTGCGGGAAGCGCTCTGGGATTCGGTCATGTCGATCGTCCAGGCCGCCAAGGCGGTGCTGGAACGGACGCCGCCGGAGTTGTCGGCGGATATCATCGACCGCGGCGTCATTCTGACGGGGGGCGGCGCGCTGCTTGACGGATTGGACGCGCTGCTGGCCGACGAGCTGAAAGTGCCGGTGCTGATTGCGGAAGATCCGATGCACTGCGTCGTGAAAGGCACGGGCATCATGCTGGAGAACCTGGACAAGGTCAGCTCGAAGAAGCTCTGAGACATCCGATTCACAATTCGGGACCGGAATGCCGATAAAATAGCCGTGAGTGTTTTTTGCGGCATGGCCGGAAGCCGGCCTGGACGAGGGGAAAGGAGGAACATCATGCTTCGCGGGTTGTATACGGCCGCAGCGGGGATGGTTGCCCAGCAGCGGCGGCATGATACGGTTACGAACAATATATCGAATCTGAATACGCCGGGTTACAAGCAAGTAACGTCGGTGGGCCGATCGTTCCCGGAAATGCTGCTGCATCTGACCGGCATCGAAGGGGACAAGCCTGCAAGAATCGGCGCGGTGAACACCGGCGTGTTCGCGGAAGAGAGCCTGTCGATCCATATCCAGGGCGACGCGTACGCGACCGGCAGAATGTCGGATTTCGCCATTCAGGCTAATCTGCAGGTCCCGGGACTTCAGTTCGACAGTTCCGGCAAGGCGATTGACGATGACGGCAACGTCGTGTTCCAGCCGCAGGCGTTCTTCACGGTGCAGGATCGGGACGGCGGCATTCGCTATACCAGGAACGGATCGTTCCTGGTAAATGACGAAGGCTACCTGGTCACGAACGACGGTTCATTCGTCCTCGGAACGGACAACAACCCGATCCAGTTCCCGCCGGGCGTGAGTCTCGACCGGCTGTCGCTGACCGGCGACCTGCGGTTCGTTGACGCGGACGGCGCGGATGCCGGCGTTCAGTTGCTGATCACGGTCATCGAGAATCCGAACCGTCTCGTCCAGGAAGGGTACGGCAAGTTCCGGCTGAACGACGAGGAAGCGGATCTGGCGCGCGCGGCTGAAGCCGGGGACCGCATCGAGGTGCGGCAAGGCTATCTGGAGCGTTCCAATGTGGACGCGGCGCAGGCGATGGTCGACCTGATGAGCGCGCTTCGTGCGTACGAATCGAACCAGAAGGTCATCCAGTTCTATGACCAAAGCCTGGGCAAGGCGGTCAACGAGGTCGGCAAGGTCTAGCTTTCGCGCCGAATTTCGGTTATGATGCAGGATGAAAGCGGGAAAGGGGCGGTTCGATGAACAGCTCGATGATCAACGCGATGATGTCGATGAACGCGATGCAGCGCAAGCTCGATCTGATCGCCGACAACATCGCGAACCTGAATACCGCGGGCTACAAGCGCAAGAGCGCCTCATTCGAGGATCTGCTTACGACCGCGAAGCAGCAGGATGAACGGTTCGCGCAAGCGGGCCGGCTGACGCCGCTCGGCTTCACGATCGGCTGGGGCGCGCGGATGACGCAAGTGCAGCAGGATTTGTCGCAAGGGTCGATTCAAATCACCGACAATCCGTATGATCTCGCGATTCACGGCAATGCGTTGTTCGAAGTGATTACGGACGATGCGGGAACGCGGGCTTATACGCGCAGCGGCGCCTTCCGGGCGACGCTGAACGCAGCCGGCGACATTGTCGTGACGACCGCGGACGGCTATCCGGTCGTCGTCCGGGATGAGGGCGGCGCGGAAGGTCCGCTTCTCCTGCCTGCCGGATACGAGCTGCAAGTTGACGCGCAGGGCAGGGTAAGCGCCGTCTCCGTTGACGGAAGTGATCGTCTGGCGCTCGGGCAGCTGAAGCTGGTCGAGCCGGTGAGACCGGATGCGCTGCTGGCTGTGGCGGACAATCTGTACACTACGGCAGACGGCGTCGATGCCGCGGATGTGGTCCGCGACGTGCAGCCGGGCGAAGAGAGCGATGTCCGGATTACGCAGGGCGCCCTCGAGCAATCCAATGTCCAACTGGAGACGGAAATGTCGGAGCTGCTGATGGTGCAGCGAGCCTATCAACTCAGCGCACGCGCGCTGTCATCCGCCGACACGATGATGAGTCTGGCCAACGGACTGCGTGCATGAGCGAAACGGGATGAGACATGAATAACGGACAAGACCGGCCGAAGGCGCCGGCAAGGGAGACGGAACCGGTTCGCACCGAAACGGCGGCCCGTCCGGTGCGGCCGGCCGGCGAGTCGGGGACGGGCGCGAAGCGGCCGTCCGAAGGCGGTTCGGGCAAACCCGGCAAGCCAAGGCGCCATCCGGCTGTAAGGGCGCTGCTGCGGACGCTGCGCGCGGCCATCGTGCCGCTGCTCCTCATCGCGGCGCTGATTGCAGGTTTGTATATCGGTTATACGAAACTCGGCGGCGGATCGCCCGATGACGTCTGGAATTGGGAGACGTGGAAGCATATGTTCGATCTGATTTTCGCCGAATCCTGATATTGAAACGGAAACGCGGATCAACCGTGAAAACGGGCGCCCCACACCGTCATTCCGACGGACGGGGCGCCCTTCTTATGCCTGGAATCCGGTTTTATTTCACCTTCACCCGGATGGATACGGTCTTGCCCCCGTACGATGCCTTGATCGTCGCCGTGCCGTGCGCCAGGGCTTTGATCTGGCCGTCCGACACGACGGCGACGCGTTCGTTCGAGGACGTCCACGCGGCAAGCGCCGTGACGTCAACCTCTTCGCTCTTGTCGAATACGGCGGTCAGCCGCACCTGGCCGGTTGCGCCGGGCGCCAGTTCCAGCGATTTCGCCGACGTGTTCAGTTTGGTCAGCTTCGGCACGACCGATACCTGTACGATGAGCGGAATGCCCTGGTATTCGGTGATCACGGATGCTTGACCAACGGCGGAAGCCTTCACTTTGCTGCCGCTCACGGAGACGACGGACGGATTGCTCGACGTCCAGACGACTTTGCTGCTCAGCGTGACCGATTTGCCGTTCTTGTAGTAACCCGTTACTTTGATCGACATCGACTTGCCCGGGTTCAGCTCGATTGAAACGGGGCTCGCTTCAAGCCGGACGATCTCCTGCTCGACGATGACGCGGAACGTGAGCTTCTTGCCGAGGTAAGAAGCGGTCAGCGTGTAGCGGCCCGCCAGCAATCCTTTGAGCTCATTGCCGGCCACCAGAATGTTCGGCGACGACGTGGTCCATTCCAGCTTGGATTCAATGTCTTCGACCGTGTTTCCGTTCTTCAGAATGAGCCTCACGTCCGGCAGCGGAATCGACTTGCCGGCCACGACCGTCAGATCTTCGGCGTCGGACAGCAGCGCCAGCGGCTCTTCATGAACGGTGATCTTCACCTGCGCCGTGCGCGTGCCGACGCGCGCCGTCAGCACCGTCTCGCCGAGGCCGCGGGCGAACCACTTGCCGTCTTCAACGGTGACAATCGAGGTGTTCGCCGAGGTCCATTCGGCCAGGCCGGAGACCTCGATCGACCCGCCGGCGAGCGTCTCGCCGGTCACCTTGGGCAGCGCGCCTTCGCCGTCTGCGAACGCGTCGATCGATTCATTATCGATCGCAATCGACCGGATGTGCGGATAGACGGTCACATCAATGCCGACCGTGCGGCCCTTGTACGATGCCGTGATCCGGGCCTTGCCTTCTTCCTTGGCCGTCACGATGCCGTTCGCGACGGTCACCGCATACACATTGGACGATTTCCACTCGGCGAGCGCCGTGACGTCGTCTTCCGGTTCATCCGGATGGTTCGCCGCGAAGGCTTGCAGCGGCACCGGATCGCTCCCCAGAAGCAGGTGCAGCGGCTTGTCCGCCGACAGGCGCAGGGCGGCGTAGGCGGGCCGCACGACGACCGTCACCTGCTCATGCACGCCGAGGTATTCGGCGCGAACCGTCGTCGTGCCGACGCCGGCCGGCTTCACGAGGCCGTTCTTCACGGTGGCCACCGACGGGTCGGCGGACACCCAGCTTGCCTTCGCCGTCACGTCTTCGCTGCCGCCGTTCTTCAATGCGGCCGTTGCCGTGAGCTGCACGCCCGCATCGCCGTAGCGGAACTCGATCAGCTCTTCCGGAGCCAGCGCCAGCGATTCGTAGGGCGAGGTCACATTCAGTTTGACGCTGTCGGTGCGGCCTTTGTACCGGGCCGAAATCGTCACCGAACCCGGAGCGGACAGTTCGACTTTGCCGCCTTCCACCCGGGCGATGGCTTCATTCGAGGTGCTCCATTCCGCGTCATCGGTCACGTCCGAAGAGGAGCCGTTCTTGTACGCGAGGAGCTTCAGCTCGAGATCGTCGCCGAGCTCGAGTTCGAGCGTCGAGTTGATCGGGCTGCCGCCGGACGATGCGATTTCGACCTTGTCATATTCGTGGGTGACGGTGACGCGCATCGTTTTCGATGCCGAAGCATACTTCACCGTGATGTCGGCGTAGCCGGAAGCTTTCGCCGTCAGCAGCCCCTTGTCCACCTGGACGACGCTGCTGTTGGACGTGCTCCAGACGGCTTCGAACGTCACATCCTTATAGCTGCCGCCGGACAATTCCGCGACAGAGGATACCTGCTGCTTCTCATCGACGTACATCGACAGGGTGTTGTCGATGCCGGCGAACTCGATCGATTTCACCGTTTCGTCTGCTGCAGCCGCCCATGCGGCGGGCAGCGCCAGCAGGATCAGCGCGGTGATTGCGGCGATCAGGCGAATGCCGATTGTGCCATGTCTTTGTTTCGTTTGCATCAATGTCATCCTCCTTGCGCTCTTGCGGCCGTCAGGCAGTCTACTATTATATTAACGGCCGGAAGACGCGCATTCTGAAGGATTGGACGGAAAAATGTTCCTGCATGTCGGAAAGAATGCTGCGGGGGTGAGGCGGTTTTATTTTTGACGGTCAAGCGGTATAATGGTTGGGGAACTTGGAAGGCGGCTCCAAACGCGGAGACAGACAGAGGGGGAGGGGAGACGTTGAATCTGCCGAATATGCTCACGGCTTTGCGGTTTTTGCTGATTCCCGTCTATTTGATCGTATTCGCGAACGGGCATATGATCTCGGCGTTCATCGTTTTCACCGCTGCGGGGCTGACCGATGTTCTGGACGGATACATTGCCCGGTCCAGAGGCCTGGAGACGACGGCGGGCGCGCTGCTTGATCCGCTTGCCGACAAGCTGATGCTGATCGCCGTCATCGTGTCGCTGCTTATGGCGGGCATTATTCCGTGGGCGGCGGCGGTGCTGCTGTTCATCCGTGACATCGGGATGATCGCGGGGTCGGCGTTTTTCCATTTCCGGTGCAAAAAAACGGTCAAGGCAAACTGGATGGGCAAGTTGACGACGGTGCTGTTCTATGTGGCGCTGATGTTCATTTTCCTGGAACTGCCGTATGGCGTTGCGCTGCTCTGGTGCGTCATCGCGTTCTCGTTCGTCACATCGGTCATGTATATCGTGAAGTTCAGGGCGCTCAACAGCCGTCAGACGGGCTGACGGACCGGCGGCCAGGCTGAAAAGGAGCTTGCCCCGCGGGATGCTTCGATCCCTGCTGGACAAGCTCCCTTATCTGAACCTCCGCGATCTGCAGGTTCGCGAAGGGTGTTATTATTCTTGGTGGTTCCGCGAAATTTTATGCAGCCGTACCTGAGGGAGGATGATGATGTCGTGATGGATGTCAGACAGATTCAGGCGATCATACCGCATCGCCCGCCGTTTCTGCTGATCGACCGGATTCTGGAAGTGGAACCGGGCGTGCGGGCCGTCGGGCTGAAAAACGTGACGATGAACGAACCTTTTTTTGCGGGGCATTTTCCGGACTTCCCGGTCATGCCCGGCGTGCTGATCGTCGAGGCGCTCGCGCAGGTCGGCGCCGTCGCCATCCTGATGGTCGAAGCGAATCGCGGAAAGATTGCGATGTTCGCCGGAATCGACAATCTCCGCTTCCGCGGGCAGGTGACTCCGGGTGATACGCTGACGCTGTCGGTCGAGATCATCCGCCTCAAGGGGCCGATCGGCAAGGGCAAGGCGGTCGCGTCGGTGGATGGCAAGACGGTCGTCGAGGGCGAGATCATGTTCGCCCTGACGGACGGGGACGGCAACACCGGCGGCGCCTGAGCTTCAAGGCGGTGTCCGGGGAAGCCGAAGCAACGAACGGATCATTCTGACAAATCAAGGAGTGGGAACGATGACGGAGTTGAACGAAGCCTTTGTGCGATATCGGGCGTGGCTCGCGGATCCGTCGATCGATGAAGAGACGAAGCGCGAGCTGCGGGCGCTTGAAGGACAGGAGCAGGAGATCGCGGACCGTTTCTACCGGGAGCTCGAGTTCGGAACGGGCGGCCTGCGCGGCGTGATGGGCGCCGGTTCGAACCGGATGAACGCCTGGACGGTCGGCAAGGCGACGCAGGGGCTGGCGAACTGGCTGCTCGGCCGCAAGGCGCAGCCCGCCGTGGTGATCGCGCACGATTCGCGCCGCAATTCGGATGCGTTCGCCCTGACGGCCGCGGAAGTGCTGGCGGCCAACGGCATCAAGACGTATCTGTGGCCGGGGCTCCGCCCGACGCCGCAGCTGTCGTTCACGGTGCGCCATCTCGGCGCGGATGCCGGCATTGTGATTACGGCGAGCCACAATCCGCCGGAATATAACGGATACAAAGTTTACGGACCCGACGGATGCCAGATTGTCCCGGATCTCGCGGAGGAAGTGATCGGCCATATCCGGAAGGTGAAGAGCTTCGCGGAAGTGAAGCGGATGGCCCGCGGGGAGGCCGAGAAAGCCGGGCTGATCGTCTGGCTGGGCGAGCGCGAAGACCGGGCGTACCACGAGACGGTCGCGGCCCAGAGCCTGCGGCCCGGGCTGCTGAAAGCCGGCGCGGGAAATGAGCTTTCCATTATTTATACGCCGCTGCACGGCGCGGGCAACGTGCCGGTGCGGGAAGTGCTGAAGCTGGCCGGCTTCGGCAACGTGCGGGTCGTCGCCGAGCAGGAGAAGCCGGACGGCGGATTCCCGACGGTGAAGTCGCCGAACCCGGAAGAGCGGGAAGCGTTCGCGATGGCGATCGAGCAGGCGAAGCGGGAAGGCGCCGACCTCATCATCGGCACAGACCCGGACTGCGACCGGATGGGCGCCGTCGTGAAGAACGAGCGCGGCGAGTATGTCGTGCTGACCGGCAACCAGTCCGGCGCCATTCTGGTGCACTATCTGCTCACGGCGCTGCGCGAAGCGGGACGGCTGCCGGACAACGGCGCCGTCGTGAAGACGATCGTCACGAGCGAGATGGGCGCCGACATCGCCCGCAGCTTCGGCGTCCGCGTCGACAACACGCTCACCGGGTTCAAGTACATCGGGGAGCGAATGACGCGCTACGAGCAGACGGGCGAAGCGACGTTCCTGTTCGGCTATGAGGAAAGCTACGGCTATCTCGCGGGGCAATATGCGCGGGACAAGGACGCGGTCGTCGCCTCGCTGCTGATCGCCGAGGCGGCCGCCTGGTACAAGCGGCAGGGCAAGACGCTGTACGATGTGCTGCTCGAACTGTATGAGACCTACGGGTATTATTTCGAAAGTCTGGAATCGCGCACGTTGAAAGGGCTGGACGGCGTCCGGAAGATTCAGGGCATCATGGAGGACTGGCGGACGGCGCCGCCCGCGGAAGTCGCCGGGGTCAAGGTGGAGCGGGTGCTCGACTATCTTCCGGGACTGGACGGCCTGCCGCCGGAGAACGTGCTGAAGTTCATGCTGGCGGACGGTTCCTGGTTCTGCCTGCGTCCGTCGGGCACGGAGCCGAAGATCAAAGTCTATTTCGCCGTGCGCAGAAGCAAGCGGGAAGAAGCAGAGGCGGCGCTCGCCCGCCTGACCGCCGAAGTGATGGCGCGGGTGGACAATCGAAGTTAAGGAGTGGACATTTTGCCACAAGCCTATCGATTCTGGAACCGGGCGGCGCGCCGGCTGCTCCTGGTGCTGACGGCGCTGGGCGTGCTTGCGGCGCTGCCGCTCGGTTTCGTTCGTCATCAGATGGAGCAGAAGTCGAAAACGGTCGAGTTCGTCTTCGATTACCGCGATCTTCTGCTGGTCGCTTCCTATCAGGCGCATCCGCAGCAGTTCATGGAAGAAAAGCTGGAGCAGCTCAAGGAGGCCGGCGTGACGACGCTGGCCGTGTTCGAAGGGTCGCTGGACGATTTCGCCCGGGCGGGACGGATCACCGTCTACAACTCCATGCAGGCCGCTTTGCTGCAGGGAGAGCCCGCTCCGGCGGATGAGAACTACACGTATGTGCTGTTCACGGACGAGAAGGCTGCCGAGGCGCTCGAACCGCTGTTCCGGCGGGCGTTCGAGGCTAGCGGAAACGCGGTCCGGACCTGGTCTTTCGGCGGCAAGCCCGGCCTTGTGCTGGAGACGTCGGTCGAGGATGCGCAGCTTCGGCCGATGGAGCCGGACCCGCTGACGCTGGAAGAGCTCGCGGCTGCCGGTTTCCGCCTGCTGCCGCGTCTTACGGACCGGATTCGTCCTTACGATCCGGACCTGATGGACGAAATGCTCGGCCGGTTCGCCGAGCTCGGCGTGGAGCGTCTGTTGTTCGAGGGCACCGAGGCGACGGGTTTCGGCGACCAGGCGCAGATGCAGAGCCTGGATCATTTCGCGTCGCTGCTGAACAAGTACGGTTTCGGGCTTGCGGCGATCGAGAACATGCGCACGCCGCAGGCAGGCTTCGCGACGCTGGCTTTCAAGACGGATTACGATGTCGTGCGGCTGTACTCGCTGTCCGAGAACGATGCATTCACGATGAGCCCCGCCGCCATCGCCGACCGCTTCCTGCTGGCGGCGAAGGACCGGAATATCCGGATGTTCTATCTGAATACCGCGCCGATGCGCAGCGCGTCGAAACCGACGATTACCGATTCGCTGGACAACCTGGTCGCGGCGCTGGACGGCCGGGACGGCGAGGAAGGGGCCGTCGCGAAGCTGGAACGGTTCGGCTTCAAGGCGGGCTTCGCCGAGCCGTTCGATTACCGGTATGAAGGGTGGCAGAAGGTTCTGCGCGCGGTCGTCGCGCTGGGAGCGATCGCGATCATCGCGCTGCTCCTCGATGCGTTCCTGCGCGGCTTCGGGCCGATCGCATTCGTCATCGGCCTTGCCGGCAGCGCCGGTCTGTTCGTGCTCAGCCCTTCGCTGCTGGAGCAGGCGCTGGCGCTCGGCGCGGCGGTGGCGGCGCCGACGCTGGCCGTCATCTGGGCGCTCGGACGCGTGCGCGCGCATACCGAAGGCGACCGGCGGCCGGTCGGCGGGTTCGGCGATGCCGACCCGGCTGGCGCGGACGATGAGCGGCTGTTCGGCGGCCGGTGGCTGTTCGACGGCCACCCGGCGGGCAGGAGGCTTGTTTCGGCCGTTTTCCTGTTCGCGGTGACATCGCTGCTGTCGCTCTGCGGCACGGCGTTCGTCTTCGGCCTGCTGACGAATGTGACGTACAGCCTGGTGCTGCAGCAGTTCCGCGGCGTCAGCGTGCTGCACATGGCGCCTATCGCGCTTGTCGCGCTCTATGTGTTCCTGTACACCGGGCGGTCCGTATCCGGACAGCTGCGCAAGCTGCTGCGGCTTAAGGTGACGGTGCTCGGCGTCGTGGTCGCGGTCGTGCTGGCGGGCGTCGGCTACTATTATATGACGCGCACGGGCAACTCCGGACAGGTGACGTCCATCGAGATCGCGTTCCGGAATTTCCTCGAGTCGACATTCGGCGTCCGGCCGCGCACGAAGGAGTTTCTGCTGGCGCATCCTCTTTTCGTCCTTGGCCTGTTCCTGTCGTTCCGCTATCGGGCGGCGTGGGTGCTGATGATCGCCGGAGTGCTCGGGCAGCTGTCGATGGTGGACACGTTCGCGCATATCCATTCGCCGATCCTGCTGTCGCTGATCCGCTGCCTGCTCGGTCTGGGACTCGGCCTCATCATCGGGCTCATCCTGATCGCCCTGTGGCAGCTCGGGGAAGGAGCGTGGCGGCGATGGGCGCTCTCCGCGAAGGGCGATCGGCGTTCCGCGTAGCGATCTCGGGCTATTACGGGTTTCGCAACAGCGGCGATGAAGCGGTGCTCCGTTCGATCGTGACGGCGCTTCGGGAGGAAGGCCGGGCTTCCGGCGTGGAGGTTGAACCGGTCGTCCTGTCCGGCGACCCGGCCTGGACGGAGTCGGCGCACGGCGTCGAGGCTGCGCACCGGATGCGGCCCGCCGAGGTGCTGCGGACGCTGCGCGGCTGCGACGCGCTGATCAGCGGCGGCGGCAGCCTGCTGCAGGACGCGACGAGCGCGAAGACGATCCCCTATTACACGGGGATCGTCGGGCTGGCCCGGCTCCTGGGCAAGCCGGTGTTCGTCTACGCCCAGGGGATCGGGCCGGTCAAGCGGGCGTGGCTGCGCCCGCTTGTACGCGCGGCGATGAACGCATCCCGCATCGTGACGGTGCGGGATGAGGAGAGCGCCGCGCTGCTCGCGCGCCTCGGAGTGGCGCGCGGGCGGATCGAGGTGGTGCCCGATCCGGTGATGGGGATGCCGCTGCCGGCGGAAGCGGAGGCGCGCGCCGGGGATGGCATGGGCGGCCAAGGCCCGGGCGATGACGGCGCCGCGCCGGTGGTCGGCGTGTCGGTGCGCCGCTGGCGGCCCGACGGCGCCGACCTTGCGCGGGTCGCGGAGGCGCTGGCCGCCCTTGTTCGCCGGCGCGCCGTGCGGCTGCGCTTCCTGCCGCTGCATACGCAGGACGACGCGGAGGCGTCGCGGGCGGTGATGGATCGGCTGGCCGCGCTGGGCGCGGGGGACGCCGCCGAGCTCGCCGAGCCCGGCGACGATCCGCAGCGGATGCTGCTCGAGGTCGGGCGCTGCAGCCTGATCTTCGGCATGCGGCTGCACGCGCTCATCTACGCCGCGAACCGCGGCGTGCCGATGCTCGGTCTGTCCTACGATCCGAAGATCGATCATTTTCTCGCCCGGCTCGGTCTTGCGCCGATCGGGACGACGGAAGCGCTCGATGCGGAGGCGTTCGCTTCCGCGGCTGACGGCCTGCTGACGCCGGAAGGCGCGGAGGCCTGGCGGGAGCGGCACGGTTCCGCGCTCGAGGCGCTGCGCCGGGAAGCGCGCCGGCCGGCGCAGCTAGTCGTCCGCGCGCTGCGCGGCATGGCATAATGCGCGGCATGGCATAAGGGGTGACGACATGAGCCAGAAGCCCGATTATCCGGCGGTGCCGATTTTCGGCCTGCCGTTCTCGAAGATGAATATGGCGGAGACGGTGGAATATCTCGCGCGGGCGGTCGAAGCGCGGCGTCCGACGCAGGTGATCACCGGGAACCCGATCATGGTGATGGCGGCGCTTGAGCGGCCCGATTATTACCGCGTCATGGAGCAGGCGGAACTGATCGTGCCGGACGGCGCCGGCATCGTCTGGGCGTCCCGCATCGCCGGCAATCCGGTGCCGGAGCGCGTCGCCGGGTTCGACCTGCTGCACGAACTGATGCGGGAGGGCGAGCGGCGGCGCTGGTCGGCGTATCTGCTCGGCGCGCGCCAGGAAGTCGTCGAGGAAGTCGCGCGGCGTCTGCAGGAGCGCTACCCGCTGGTCCGGATCGCCGGCTGGCGGAACGGCTATTTCGGGCCGGAGGATGACGCCGGCGTTGTCGCCGCGATCCGGGAAGCCGCGCCGGATCTCCTGTTCGTCGCGCGCGACGCGCTGACGACGCAGGAACCGTGGATCGCGCGCTACAAGCATGAGCTCGGCGTGCCCGTCATGATGGGGGTCGGGGGCAGTTTCGACGTGATCGCGGGACGGACGAAGCGGGCGCCGGTGTTTTTTCAGAAGCTCGGGCTTGAATGGCTGTACCGGCTGCTTCGCCAGCCTTCGCGCGCGGGCCGGATGGCCGCGCTGCCGCGTTTTGTGTTGAAAGTGCTGCGCGCGGGCCGGAAACTCGGGGAGCGGCCGGCCTCGGTGCGCGAGACGGAAATGAAGAAAATTTAAGCTGCATGATCAAATCGGCCCGACTTTCGCTTGATTCGGTGGGTGCAGCCGTTTTGCCTGTGAAAATCGGCTGAAAACGAGGATGGATTTTCATTCCCAAGAGGCGTATAATGCATTCGTTATGGTTTTGCCGCAACCCGTGCGCGCGGGCAAGCGGCAAATCCGGTTGCAACGCAGCAATGCTTGTACGGGAGAGTGTGATGATGCCCACGGGCGTTTACCTCGTTATCGGATTTATCATCGCTGCAACGATGTCGCTGCTTCTGACGCCGGCGGTCAAGGCGCTTGCGTTCAAGATCGGCGCCGTCGACAAGCCGAATGCACGCAAGGTACATACGCGCATTATGCCGCGGCTTGGAGGACTGGCGATCTACGCCGCGTTCGCCATAGGGCTTTTCGCCCTTCTGCCGTTCCTGCCGGATGCGATGCTGAGCGGATATGACAAGCGATTCATCGCGGCGCTCCTCTCGGGCGGCACGATCATCGTGCTGATCGGCGCGCTCGACGACCGGTTCGAACTGTCGGCAAAGGTGAAGCTGCTGGGGCAGATCGCGGCCGCCTGCGTCGTCGTGTTCGGCTTCGGGATCCGCATCAATCTGCTCAACATCCCGTTCGGCGAGACGATTGAGCCGGTGGCGGAATGGCTGGCGATTCCGCTGACGATTCTGTGGATCGTCGGGTGCACGAACGCGATCAATCTGATCGACGGGCTGGACGGCCTTGCAGCCGGCGTCTCCGGCATCGCGATCGCGACGATTCTCGTCATGGCCGTCATCATGGGCTCCGAGCCGGTCATGCTGCTCAGCGCGCCGCTGCTCGGCGGCATCATCGGATTCTTGAGGTACAATTTCCATCCTGCAAAGATTTTCATGGGAGACTCGGGCTCGCTGTTCCTCGGCTTCAGCCTGGCGACGCTGTCGATGCTCGGGTTCAAGCAGGTGACGATCGTTTCGTTCGTGACGCCGCTGCTCATCATCGGCGTGCCGCTGTCGGACACGTTCTTCGCCATCGTCCGGCGGGTGGTGAACAAGCGGTCGATCTTCGAGCCGGACAAAGGCCACCTGCACCATTGTCTGCGCGAGCTCGGCTTCAGCCACCGCGGCACGGTGCTGATCATTTACGGAATCGCCGCATTCTTCGGCGCGACCGCGATTTTCATGTCGACCGTCGTGCCGTCGTCGTCGGCGAACTGGGTGACGTTCGTCGTCATCGCGGTGCTCGTGTTCATTCTGCAGATCGGCGCGGAACTGATCGGGATCGTGGACAAATCGCGCCGTCCGGTGCTCAACCTGCTGGCCCGTCTGCGGATGAAGGCGGGAATTTCGACGCGGTCGAAGTGAACAGGATTGCCATACGTTGGAACCGGTCGCTTGCGCGGCCGGTTTTTTTTGCGTTCGTTCGGCGGCGTTCGACTAAATTTTCGTATCCTGAGAGCCGATAACTAAGGTACGAAACTTTTGGAGACTCTGAGCGTCCCTACATGCAAAGCCTGTTTTTCAGTACTTCAGGAGAAAGCGAGCAGAAGGAGGGCAGTTGACGAAATCGGGTACGCGTGTCGTCCACGTGCAATGCAGGCTGGACGGCGGGGACGGAAAATGTTGATCAGACCAACGAAGTTGCGCAAGGAGGAGGAACTTTCGTGAAGCGACTTACCGCTGTACTGCTGGCCATCTGTCTGGCGCTGGTGTCGGTTCCGACGGCAATCGCGCCTGTGTCGGCGGCAGACGGGGATTATTTCATATTTCCGGGAGAGCAATCTCAGTATGAACAGGCCCGTGTCGTGCTGACCAGCAGGGTCGACTTGACGGGTACAATCAATCAGGTGATCGGTTCCACCATTACTTATACGGTCGAGCGGGTCGTCAAGACAGACGGAGTGGAACAGGTCGTCCAGTCGAATCCGAACCAGACGGCCAACATTATCCTGAACGGCAACTCGATCCGGATCCTCAGCATTCAGCTGTTCCCGGGCGTGAACAAAATTACGTTCAAAGGCCTGAACGGGTTCACGGAAGTATCAAGCAGCATCTACATCGAGTACCGGAACAGTCCGTCGCTCTATGATCTGAAGGCGATTATCGACGGACAGCAATTTGACATTCTGGAAGACCGGACGACGGTCATTCATTCGGCATTGTCGCGGTATAAGCCGAACTATGACATCATCATCACCGGCAAGGCGCCGAATGCCGACCGCGTGACGGTCATTGTGAACGGCCGCAGTTATACCTATACGGTCAATTCGGTCAACGACTGGACGTTCGCGGCGTCGCCGGTCAACGTCTCCAAAGGGAAAAACACGGTGACGATCCGGGTGTTCAACGGGACGCAGTCCGTGGAAACCACGCGTGAAATCGCGTTCTACAACGGCGAAGTGACGTTCTACGATCTGACGCTGACGAACGACGTCGATTCGTCGACCGCTTCGCTCGAGTCGGCGCCGAACTATTCCGTCAAATCGGGGGCAACGGTCTTCGTCACGGGCAAAGTCATATTGCCGGTCAAGGTGACGCAGCAGGATTTGGATGATCCGGGCAAGACGGTCTATACGCCGGATGTCAATAAATTCACGGATGACGAGGAGGATGACCAGTATAAATATTTGCTGGGCGGCGGAACCTGGAGTGCGCTCACGTTGACCAATCCGGACCCCGATCCCACGACAATCACGCCGGCTGTGACGTTCGTAACGGTAGAGTTCACCCAGCGAATCGGTACGGTGGGAGCGGGGCTCCAGTTCGATACGCTTCACACGCTGGAGTTCAGCGGCGAGAATGCGATGAAGAATGCGCCGGCGAATATCGACACCACCGGCAGGTTCGCGTTCTACCTCCGCGATGCGGACAAACCGTATATTCATGAAGTGAATTATCTTCCGGGGTATTCGGATGCGACTGATACGACGCAGCTACCCGGCATGAGCGGTTCGCCGCTGAATGGCGCCACGATACCGGCGCTGCCGCTCGGCGTGGAACTGCTGATCGGCAACCCGGATACGGCGAATGAAGAAGAAGTCAAGCTGACGGGGGTCAAGAATTCGCAAGGCACACCGGCGCAGCCTTCCGAATATTCGGCCGATCAGATCGAAATGACGTCGCCGGTGTTCGTGACCCGGACGATTGACGGCGTCGACCGTCAGTTCCAGCGCGTATTTCTGAGGATTGACAAGCTGCCGGCTTCCGGAACGCTGACGCTCAAGTTCGAAGTTACAAACGGCACGAGCACGGAGGTCAAGATCCAGCTGCTGTACGGTCCGTATGTCAAATATGACCGGCTGTATGACGGCATGGAAATTCCCTTCGACACGACGAGCGCCGATGGACAGGACTATCTGCTGAACCAGGTGTTCAACTACTTCAAGGGCGAACTCAAGAACGTCAGCAATACCGCCGACATTCGCTACACCAACGAAGTCGACAACGTAAGCAACACCGTCAAGCTGCAGACCGTCTTCATGTACATCAACAATATCGAAGTGCAGCTGGAGCAAGACGGAAATTCAAGAGCGCGGTTCACGTTGGATAACGCCACGGGACCGAATCCCGACGATCCGAACGACGGGAACTTCGTGCCGAACCATAAAAAAGCTTACGACGCCATCTTCAAAGGCGGCGAGAACGTCGTCAAGTTCGTCTACATGACGCCGAACAACAGCTATGTCAACGAGACGAAGTTCGTCATCATCCCGACGAACCTGCCCGAGATTCCGGCGAAGAACACGGACGGCGTCTTCCCGTACAGCGTGAACCGCACGGAGCCGATGAAGAATGACCCGAACTTCGAGCTTCGCGGCACCGTGTTCACGACGCGCGAGGCGCGGATGAACGTCTACGGCACGTTCGATTTCGTCGACCTGGGCAACACGCAGGCCCTGATGGAAGCGAAACTCCAGCAGCTCGGGGCAAGCGCGGCCAACTATATCCTGCATATCCAGACAGGCGACGAAGAGTTCGAATGGAATCTCGGCCATGAGTTCCAGGCGAAGGGCAATTCGCAGACGACCGTCACCATGAACGAAGGTATGGGCAACGGCCGAATCCGCGTGGCGTACGATTACGACAAGCAATCCTTCGAGTTCATCCTGACGAACGAGACGCTGCCGCCGGACGGAAGCTCGAAGGTGTATACGATCACGGTATTCAACACCGGCAAGAACGGCCCGCGGGCAACGTACCGTCTGGAGATCGACCCGACGACGATACCGTACACGATTCTCGCTCCGGTATCCGAGAAACGGACGATCAATCAAAGCTTCGTCGAAGTGCTGATCTACTCCGAAGGCGCTGAATCGGTGCAGATTGACGGCAAAGAGGCGAAGAAGGTCCGTTACATCGACTATTCGAAGTCGCCGGAAGAAGAACTGGACGCTTTCTATGGGCTCGTCACGGGGCTGAAAGCGAACAAGCCGACGAACATCAAGTTTGTCATTACGAGCGGCTCCGAGAAAATTCAAGACACCCTCACCGTGACCTACACGCCGGAGAACATTCCCGGTGCGCAGGTTATGGAGACGATGAAGAACAAGCATACGCCGTTCGGCAATGCGCTGACGTTGTCGTTCGAGCGGGGCACCAACCTGATTCGGCGGGATTATAACGTGCCGCAAGAATACAAGACTCAGGTATACAACGGCAACAACATCCTGTTTGCGATTGCCAACCCGACGGACGGCGTCGTGAACCGGCACGAGTTCGAGAGCGTGCCGGCCGGATATGACCTGAACGTGGAACTGGGCTCGGTATATTTCTCCGCGAGCTTCCCGAGACGATTCGTGAAGGTCAGCCCGGTGTTCTGGATCGACGCGGGTCAGGCCGACGATATCGCGACTTCGCATTACGATCCGATTACGTCCGGCTACGATCCGCTGCCGTTCTCGAAAATCAAGGATGAAAGCCGCGAGTACTATTTCCAACGCAATCCCGACAGGGAGCTGATCCCGTCGAAACGGGGCACGCTGACGCTGGCGTACGACCCGTCGGCGCGCCAGAGCGCGGGCGTGACGATCACCGTACTCCGGTTCGATCCGTTCACCCGGCAATGGGAGAACATCGGCGGCACGGTCGACGAGAAGAAGAACACGATTACGGTGCCGTTCGACCGGTTCGGCTACTACGTCGTTGGCAAGCTGTCCGCCGGCTACAACGATATTATCGACCATCCGTACGCGCGCAATGCGGTTGAAGCCGTGTTCGCCAAAGGCGTCATGAACGCGATCGATCCGAGCGGCGCGTTCGGCACGGATCAATATGTAACGCGCGGCGAGTTCACCCGGATGATCGTCCGCGCGCTCGAGCTGCCGCTCAATTACGACGGCCCGAAACACTTCATGGACATCGGTGATACGGGCGGAGTCGTCAGCCCGGATGCGCTCTGGGATTACCGCTATATCGAAACGGCGGCCAGGGCGGGCATCGTCAAGGGAACCCGTCCGGAGACGTTCGAGCCGACCAATTACATTTCGCGCCAGGACGCTGCCGTCATGCTCGCGAATGCGTTGAACCTGAAGCAGGATACGAATTACGACAACATTCGCAAGCAGCTGCAGAAAGCGTTCAAAGACGAGGCGAGCATCAGCGTCTACGCGAAACCGGCCATCGCGGCAATCCAGAAGAAAGGATTCATTACCGGTGCGCCGGTTGACGCGAACGATTTGTCGAAAGGCTATGTTTTCGAACCGACGGCGCGTCTGCTGCGGTCCGACGCCGCCATCATCATCGCGCGCGTAATGGCCGATCAGAAGAAGCTGCCGAAGATTTTCGCGCCGCAGCAGTAAGCCCGATGATGCACGGAAAACCGGATCATCATGATCCGGTTTTCCGCATGCAAAAATCGCGCTTCTTGGAAGATAGTTAATATCGACTGGCGAGACCTCCTCAAGCTATACTCATAAGCGTAAGTCAGCCGATTCAACAAGCAGAAATGCAAAAAATAATTTCTTCGGATCCAAGCAAAACATCGCAACTTTTTTGAACCGCCTGCGTCTAAATACATGACTTTCGGGAATCGCGGAATTTGCGGAACGTCGCAGAATGCCGGTTCCGAACTGCCTCTTTACGGTTGTTGTCTAAGCATTGTATAATGTTATAGTGCCGCATATCAGTCTACCAAGATTTTCTTCCAACGGTTACGAGTTTCTGCGACATGATCTTACATTTTCGTATGAGACTTGACGCAGACATCATTTAATACGAATTCGCGCTCAACTCTGGGAAGGGGGTGAATCGGCAGATGAGGAAGAGCCATCCACAACACTCTCAACATCCGAAGCAGTTCAGAGGAGGAGAAAAAAAGGTTATGAAGAAAAGTTTGTCCCTGCTTGTGGCCATCGCTATGGTCTTCTCGATGTTCGCGACCGTAGCAGCCGCAGCAACCGACACTCAATCCAAGTACAATGAGCTCAAGGAAGCGGGCGTCTTCAGAGGTACGGGTGACGGTTCCGCCGCACTCGAGAATGAAATGACCCGCGCCGAGTTCGCCGGCATCATCGCTCGTCTGACTGGCGTAACGTCCAGCGGCACGGCGAAGTTCAATGACGTTCCGAGCTCCCACTGGGCGTCGAAGGACATCGCCGCTGTTGCGGAAGCCGGTTACATGGAAGGCACCGGCAACAACAACTTTGCACCGTCGAAGAATGTGACGCTGCAAGAGCTGATCAAAGTTGCCGTGACGATCGTCGGTCTTGAAATCGACGAAGATGCTACGGTTGAAGGCAAAGCCGGCGCTTGGGCGCAACCGTACATCGCAGCCGCAATTGCAGCCGGCCTCATTCAACCGCTCGGCGACTACACGGCCAACGCAACGCGCGGTGACCTGGTAAACGTTACGTATGAAGTTTACCAAGTTCTCCAAAACATCGCGAAAGTTAAGGGCTATGAAGTCGTCAGCGCGACGAAAGTTGTCGTATCGTTCTCGGACGGCGGCAAAGTTGAAGTTGAGCTCGACAAGCCGCTGAAGCTGGGCAAGAACACGATTACGGTTACGTACAAAGATCGCGAGTATAAAGTTGAAGTTGAATTCGAAGCTACGGCCGCTACGGCCAAGCAAGTCGGCGCGAAGACGATCGAAGTTACGTTCAACAAAGCAATTGACGATTCGAAAGTCAAATTTGCTGTGAAGAACGGCATCATTTCGCGCGACGTTGCGAAAGTTACGGTATCCGACGACAAGAAGAAAGCCATTGTTGAACTGACGACGCGCCTGCAAAACGGCGATTCGGTTGTCACGATCAGCGGCATCGAATCCGAAGATATCGTTGCAGAATTCAAAGCCGAAGACGAGAAAGTATCGCAAGTGAAGTTCAAAAGCAACAAGCTTGCGCTTACTTCGATGACCAACTTCAATGAAGTCAAGGTCGGTTACCAAATCCTGAACCAGTTCGGCGAAGAAGCAACCAGCAGCAACACGCCGCAGTTCATGGTAGGTAAAGTGACGAGCAGTGTTACGGCTTCCAACGGCGTTCTGACGATTCAAACGCCGACTACGGCTCCGTTCTACATTAACGAAACCGTCATGATCAGCGGTCATCTGAACATGGGCACGTATGTCGTCACGTTCAATGAGACGCTGACGGTCGGCGAGCCGGCAACGATCGACAGCATCGAGTTCAAGGGTATCTATCATCCCGATAACAAAGAACTGAATACGGCATCGACGTTCACGGACTACGTTGTTCTGATCGATGCGAAAGACCAATACGGAAATAAGCTTGATGCTGCGAAACTGAATGCCAATGCTATCTTCACGGTTTCGAATCCGAGCATCTTCCAACTCGGAACCGCATATGACAACCAAGGTCCGAACAAGGATCAAGTTGGCATTCAACTTGCGGCTCCGGCTTACTCGCCGGGCTTCGATGGCACGAATACGATCCGGATTATGTCGTACTCCGGCAAGCAGTTCTCGTATGACGTCCAAGTGACGAAAGCTTCGACGCTTCAGAAGATTACGCTGAGCGCTCCGTCGCAAGTCGTTGCCGCTGGCGACGGTACGGTGAAGATTCCGTTCGTTGCAGAAGACCAATACGGTAACCAACTGAAGAAGTACAGCGATCTGGCCGGCAAGCTCACGCTGTGGGCGCAAGGCACGACGCTGACTCTGAAGCAAGACTACGCGACGAAGGAAGCTTATCTGGAACTGGCAGTTCCGGGCCCGAATCCGTCGCAAACGACTGCTATCCCGCTCATGCTGATGGCTACGGTTAACGGTACGGGTCAATCGTCGCAAATCACGATTAACATCGAGAAGCAGGCATATCCGGAATCGATCTCGGGTCTGACCTCCGATGTGGCGGCTTCGCTGGCACAAGGCGCGACGACGACGATCAAGCCGGACTATATCAAAGTGAAAGACAACTACGGCCGTGACAAAAAGCTGGGAGATCTGCTCTCCGCCGGCACGCACAAAGTTATCGTCAGTGTTGCCGACAACACGCAAGACGTCGTTTCGCTCTCGGCTAGTGAACTGGCAGCTTCGAGCGATGCCATCACGGTAACCGCTCTTTCCAAAGGCAACGAACGCATCAAAGTTCAACTTGTTGACCGTAAAGATGTTACCAATCCGAATGACGATGTAGTTGTCTACACGTTCGAAAGCTTTGTCTTCAACGTCGTCGACAACAGCGGCATTGTGGAATATGCGGTTGAAGACGTACCGAAGCTGAGCAACAAGCCGAACCGTCAAGTCGACCTGAAAGTCGTCGGCAAACGTTCGAACGGCGCGACGGTAGTGCTGCCGACGAGCGCATACTCGGTAACGACGACGAACGGTCTGATCTACACTGGCGGCAAGCTGGACGCATCCGCGATCACGAGCGGCTTTGACAGCAACGGCGAACTGAAAGCTGGCGTCATCGTCTCCGTCTTCGCAAGCGGTCAAACGATCAACAAAGAAGTTGTCGTTTCGAACGCGGCGCTGCGGCCGACGACGATCGAGCAAAAGGATGCCAACAACCTGAAAGCCGAAAACGGCGTCGTCAAAGGTACGGTTGCAAACCTGACGGCAGGCGGCGACGTGATCGACAACATCTTCGCAACGCTGAAGATCAAAGACCAGTTCGGATTCGAAATGAATCCGGCAAATGGGGATGAAGCTTCTGCAGCTGCATCGCAATTCACGGCTACGGTCGCTAATATCGACGATGTCAACAAGAACTCGCTTACGCTGACGGTAAACCAAAACGGCGGTTCTGCCGACATGGTTAGCGTCACGGGTGTCGAACAAGGCGACTCCTTCACGGTGATCTTCACGTCCAAAGTATCGGGCGCAAGCATCACGCTGAAGGTTGTAGCGGAATAATCGGGATTGCTCCCAGCGGGACCTCGATTCTTCGGAATCGAGGTTTCTTTTTTGTTATGCGAATCATTTTTCTGTCAGAAACTTTTTGGCGACAGATTCGTCTAAATAAATAACGACGACTCATAAAGGAGAAAGTGGGACATGAAAAAATTCGCGAAAACGACGGGGGCGGCGTTCCTTGCCGGCAGCATGCTGCTTCTTCCGCTGCCGCAAGCCGCGTGGGCGGCGGCTGCCGATTCGAAGGCCGCTTCCGTGACGCAGGCGCAGGCGTTGAAGCCGTTTGCCGGCACGAAACTGAAAACGTTTATGATTTCGGCGAAAAGTTACATTCAGGTGAAAGACATTTTCTTTCAGTATGACAACAACAGCAAAAAAGTATTCTTCACACTCTTGGTATACAATGGCGACAAAAACGCAATTGACTTTACGTATTATTACCCCGAAGTTTTTGCTTCTTCCGGTGGAAAGTTCACGGTTCAGGAACATCCGGACAACAAGAAATCCGGCATCGTGGAACCCAGCACGACGGAGGAATTTAAATATTACGCCAATATCAACTCAAGCCTGAACTACACGGATCTGGTGTTCAAGGTTCAAAAAATTGATTTCAATGCGCCCAATTATACGCGATTGATCGGGCAGGCTGCCATTACAACAGCCTATCAAAACTCTGTGCCTTCCAAACATTACTACATTATTCGCAAAGGCAACGACAAGTTAAAGACCTATCTGCAGCCGGGCAGCAAATTGGCTGTCAGCGGAGACCATCAGGTTCGGCTTCGTTTTGAGATGGAAAACGTCGGTTGGATGACCTATACGGTACCGAATCTGCAGTTCTACATCTTGACGAAGGCCGGCCATATGGTGAAACTGACATCCGACCTTGCCAACCCACTGAACCTTCAGCCTGGTGAGAAAGTCGTTGTCACGTTGTCCGGAGCAATCAAATCCAGCATTGATCTGAATGGAACGAAGCTGATTGTTCAGGCGGTTTCAGGCGGCGAACAGGCCATCGAGACGCCCATCGCCATGTACAACCTAGTATGGGATACCGCTTCGAGTTTTATAACCGGTGAAAATCAGAAGGCACAGCTGAAAGTGTCGGACAATGCCATGGAAGCCGGCATTGAAACCCTCTATGTCGACAGAACGGAAACCCAGAATGAATGGACGGTTACGCTCAAGTGGACGAATAAAGGAGACACCGCCGTCACACTTCCGAAATACAAGTATGAACTGATGGACAGCCGCGGGGTCCGCTATCCTGTAGAGGTTCCGGATGCTGAAGTCCAGGTTGTGCCGGGGATCGACAAGGAAATCATCGGTTCTGCCGTCACCCCGCCTACTGTTGACGGACCGTTCACGCTGCTGGTTCGGTATCCGAAGGACGAGACGAATCCGACGGAGTATATCGCGGCGGCTTTCAAACTGAATGCTGAACAGGCGACGGGGCCGGTCGAAGGCAAGAAGTACCGCAACGAATACGGACTGTATCAGATCAGCGTTTCGCGGGTGGAGCGCCTCCCCTGGGGAGATCAGGATCTCATCAACGCTTATGTCGAGGTCGAGAACCTCGGTTCGACTTCGCAAGTCATTCCGCAGATCACCGCTGCGCTGAAACTGAATGGCATCAATGTGAACGAGCAAGACGTCAAGATCATGAAAATTGAAGACAAGATCATGCTCGGCGCCAAAGAAAAGACAAGCTATGTCGTGACGACCAAGGTTCCGTATACCTACACATTTAATGAATTGACGCTGAACCTGTCGGAGCAGACCTCCGGTGAAGCCAAAGCGACCATTGGTCTCTTCAGAGCAGACAAGATTTCTCCGGCTACGTCCGTGTCGATTGGCAGCAAGCACAAAATCGATTCCGTTGGAAGACGCGCTTCGCTTGAGTTCCTGAACACCTATGTCTTCGAAGGCAAGGACGACGATTTGCTGTACGCCGAGTTTAAGTACTCAAACGACGAGACGCGTTCGAAGACGCTCCCGGCGCTGAAAGCTTACTTCAAAACAAGTGACGGCACGTACTTTGAAGCCGATGTCGTAAATGTCAAGTCGCAATTGAAATCGAATGGCACTACGCTTCTTGCAGCGAAAGCCGTCGTGCCGAAAACTTTCGTCAGCGACGGCAACGTAGAATTGGTCATCGGCGAAGCGATAGAGAACGGACAATATGCAAAGCCGGACGGAACGCCGGACGGTTATATCAGTGCTGTATCGTTCAAACTGCCGAAAAATCAAAATGTCGCCAAAGAAGAGCTTGTCGATCTTTCCTTCAGACCGTATAAGCTGAGGATCCATAATGCATTCGCGGTATTGTCCGATGCTTCGAATGTACGCCTGGATATCCGATATACCCTGGATAAAACAGCCGAATTCGACGTATTGGAAACGGCTCGGAAGTTGTATGTGGAATTGGAAGGAAACCATCTGAAGTATGGCAAGACCGTAGAAGTTGAACCGAAGCAGGACGACGGCAGCGGGCTCAAGGTCGGAATCGAGCAGGAAATCTGGGTTGAAATTCAGGGTCAAAATATCGCCAATCTGATTTACAACGGATACAAGGTTAACATTTATGAAGAAATTGACGGCTACAAACGTTTGCTCGGTTCCAAGACCAACAACAGCTTCCAGGTTCCGGTTCCGTGACGCGAAAGGTGGTAAGCTTCATTGAAGAAATTAGGGCTGACGGCATTATTGATTTTACTGACAACTACTGCAGTCATGATCTACACCCATTCGGATTCCAGGGCCGACAGCGCCAAACCGGGTTCAATCGATGATCCGCTCGTCACGAAGAGCTATGTCGACAAGCTGCTGGCAGGCGGCTCGACAGGGGGCGGACAGGGAACGACGCAAGGGATTGAGACCACCGTTGTCTCGGTCAATCCGGGCGAAGTATTGCTGGCCAAAGCCGGTGCGCAGTTCGTGCTGCGTGCCGGCAAAGGCGTCGCATATAGTTCGGATGCGAACGGCATATCCGATGTAACGGATGGGAAGGATATCAAAAGCGGACAGCCGGTGGCGAACAATCATCTGCTGATTTTCCCGCGCGACGGACGCGGTGTCATGCCGGACCCGCAAGCCAAATCCGCCCTCACCGTACTCGTCATCGGCAGATATGAAATTGCAGCGGCGCCCAGTTCCAGCGGATCCTGACCTGCATGTCAACATCTTATACGCTTCGGCGCGGCTTTCTCGTCTCATACTAAGGGCACCAACCGACGGGAGGTGCTCACAATGGCGAGAAGACGTTCAAACATCAAGGTCGTGCCGGAGTGTCAAGCCGCGATTGATCGCATGAAATATGAGATTGCGGCCGAGCTTGGCCTGACATCGCCTTCTGCCGATTTTCTGGCCGAGTCGTCAGGGGAACTCGGATCACAGCCGGAAGCGGTCTACGGCAGCGTGCAATGGCATTCCATTGCGACGCGCGATGCGGGGGCAGTCGGCGGTATGATTACGCGAAGGCTGGTTCAACAGGCCGAGCAAATCCTCGGCAGAATTTGATCTTCCGCGAACTTCAAATTGACAGGACCCGACAAATCGGATATCATTGATTATTAGAAAAGTTGTCTAACAACCTTTTCCAATTGGAAAAGGTTGATTTTTTGAAAGATAAGAATTTGTAAGTTTCAAGCTTATAACGGCTTATCTTTCTCCGCAAACGGATGCGCCTGCCTGCAAGGGACGGCGCAAGCCGATTTGCTTGCCCGTCGGGCAAAGTTCCCATGCAGCAGGAGGTCGATTCGCCATGACGACGAAAGGCCGTCATTTGTTCACATCGGAATCCGTTACGGAAGGGCATCCGGACAAAATCTGCGACCAGATTTCCGACGCCGTCCTCGACGCGTTCCTGGAAGTCGATCCGTACGCGAGGGTCGCGTGCGAGACGGCAGTGGCCACCGGTCTGGTACTTGTAATCGGTGAAATCAGCACCCGCGCGGACTATGTCGATATTCCGTCCATCGTTCGCCGCACGATCCGCGAAATCGGCTATACCCGCGCGAAGTATGGCTTTGACGCCGATACCTGCGCCGTTCTCACGTCGCTGAACGAGCAATCGGCGGACATTGCGCAAGGTGTCAATGCCGCGTTGGAATACCGTGAAGGCAAAGAAATCAACCAAGAGAACGAAGCTTTGGGAGCCGGTGACCAGGGGCTGATGTTCGGGTTCGCGACGAATGAGACGCCCGAGCTCATGCCGCTCCCGATCGCGCTTGCCCATCGAATTTCGCGGCGCCTTGCGGAAGTGCGCAAGAACGGCACGTTGAATTATCTGCGTCCGGACGGCAAGACGCAGGTAACGATCGAATACGAAGGCGGACGGCCGGTGCGCGTCGACACGATAGTCGTTTCGACCCAGCACGGAGAAGATGTGACGCAGGAGCAAATCCGGCAAGACATCCTGGAGCAAGTGGTTCGCCCGGTCGTACCGGGTGAATGGCTCGATAAGGAAACGAAATATTTCATCAACCCGACAGGCCGATTTGTCATTGGCGGACCGCAAGGCGATGCCGGACTTACCGGACGAAAGATCATCGTCGACACCTACGGCGGCTACGCGCGTCACGGCGGCGGCGCATTCTCCGGAAAGGACCCGACGAAGGTCGACCGCTCGGCAGCTTATGCGGCACGTTACGTAGCCAAAAATATCGTTGCGGCGGGTCTCGCGGACAAATGTGAAATCCAGCTCGCTTATGCGATCGGCGTTGCCAATCCGGTATCGATCAGCGTCGATACGTACGGCACGGGCAAGGTCAGCGATGAGAAGCTGGTGGAAATCATCCGCGGCAACTTCGATCTTCGACCGGCAGGGATTATCAAGATGCTCGATCTTCGCCGTCCGATCTATGCGAAGACGGCAGCCTACGGCCATTTCGGACGCACCGATATCGATCTGCCGTGGGAACGCGTCGACCGTGCGGAACAACTGCGAGCAGACGCCTTGAAATGACCGGAATAACAAAGCGTGTCTCGGGAGCGAGGCACGCTTTATTTTTTTGTTTTCCGGTCTTTTTGTTCACTCACCGGCTAAACATCTGCGGCGAATCGGCCGAAAAATTAAGTACGAGTGTCTTTTATTGGGAGTGATCATCGTTGAAACGGGTTCGGACAATTATAGCTTTGATCGCAATCCTTCATCTCATCGGATATATGCTCTTGCCGCCCGGCACTCCCGGCATGTTCTCCACGGCCGAAGCAGCCGGGACGTCAGGCCCGAAACTGTTGGCGATATCGCCGTCGAACAATGCGACAGGTGTGAGCACGAATACGAATCTGACGCTGACGTTCGATGAGCCTGTAAGGATCGGGACCGGGCTGGCGGCTGTCACGATCCGCCGCGTATCCGACAACAGCGTGGTTGAATCGTTCGTGACGTCAACCAGCAATCGCATTTCGATTTCATCGAACGTCGTGACGATTGATCCTTCCGTTACATTGGAGGCCAACACCTCTTACTATGTCATCGTCGATACGGGCGCATTTCGCAATGAAGCCGGTATCGACTATGCAGGCTTGTCCAGTGCGCGGGACTGGACGTTTACGACGGGCAGCGCGGATACGACGCCGCCGCAGCTTGTGCAGCATTCGACAACGGTTCAGGTGGGCGAACCGATCGTCCTAGTGTTCAATGAGCCGGTCTATGCCGCCAGCGGCGCCATTACGCTCACGAACCAGAACGATGCCGCAGACATCAGATCGATCCCGGTAACGGACGGTCAAGTCCGGGGAAGCGGTACGACGACTATATCCATCCTGCCGTCAAATCCGCTCAAAGGCAGCACCGTTTACCAGGTCAGTGTGCCGAATACGGCGTTTGAGGATGCTGCAAAAAACCGGTATGCCGGCACATCGATTTATGTTACGGTTTCCGGATCCTCCGTTGCTTTGACCGGCCTTGTGCCGGCTGATGATGCGACGGGCGTAGCCGCCGGCACGAACTCGCTTACGATGGTCTTTAACAAAAATGTGGCAAAAGGCCCGGCAGGCAAAGGGATCACGGTCAAAAATCTGAACACGAATGCCGTCGTTTACACCATTCAGGTGAACTCGAGCTCGGTCGTTGTAAATCAGCAGACCGTCACGATCAATCTTCCCGGCGGATTGGCCGCCAACACGTCGTATTACGTATTGGTCGAACCGGGCGCATTTGTCGATGCAGCCGACAGCAGCGTAATCTTCCCGGGAATTACCGATGCTTCCGCGTGGAATTTCACGACAATGCCGGGAAATGATACGACGCCGCCGACGATTCGCGAATTGACGCCGGCGGACAATTCCGTTAATTCGAGCCTGTCGCCGACGCTCAAAATCAAATTCAGCGAGCCGGTCTATCCCGGCACAGGCGATATCACCATTCGCCACTCGAATTCGGATGCCGTATTCGCATCGATTCCGGTGACATCCAGCAGCGTAACCGGGTTCGGTTCCGATACGATCAGCATACAGGTCGGCCGATCGTTTGCCTCCAATCAGTCGTATTATGTCATGATCGGCAAACAGGCGTTCCGTGATGCTGCAGGAAACTATTTCGCCGGCATCTCGGACAAGACAACATGGAATTTCTCGGTCTCCCAGGATAACACGGCGCCGACAATTGCCGCGATGGAGCCGGCACCCGGAACGAAGAGTGTCGATCCCAATGCAGTGTTCAAGTTGACGTTCAGCGAAGCGGTCCGCTTCGCGAACGGTTCGAATTCGACGTCCGATATCCGATTCCGGAGAACCGGTTCGGGCAGCACCAGCGTTTCCTCGACCGCTGTCATCGACAATGACGGCAAGACGCTTGTGATTACCCCTGCAGGGTTGCAAAGCGCGACAAACTATTATGTTGAAATTCCGCCCGGCATTATCGAAGACATGGCCGGCAATCCGTTCGGCGGCATCCTGAACGAGTATATCTGGCCGTTCAGCACGGTCGGCACCGACAAGACGCCGCCTGCCATCCAGAGTGCCGTCATGTCGGGAAGCAACCGCATCGTGTTGACCTATAACGAACCGCTTGACGAGCAGTCGGTTCCGCCTTCGGGAAGTTTCTATGTCACGGCCAACGATATCCGTATTAACGTGACAGCCGTGTCCGTCAGCGGCCAAACGGTCATTCTGACGCTTCAGTCCGGTGTGGTGTACGGTCAAACTGTGAAGCTGTATTATACGCGCAACTCGCCGGCCTATCCGGCAATCCAGGACCCGTCCGGCAATTTGGCGGCGAACCTGACGAATTATGCCGTCAAGAATGAAGCGGGATCCACGCTGCCGGCACCGCTCAGCGGCTCGGTAAGCGGAGCCGTCTTGACCTTGACATTCAACAGCTCGCTGCAGTCGGTGCATGAACTTGCCTACCAGCAATTCAGCGTCTATGCGGGCGGTGCATATATTGCACCGATCAGCATCAAGAGCAGCGGCAATACGATTATGCTCACGCTGTCGTCAGCCGTTACGACCGACGTGAATGTCTATGTCAACTATTCACCGGGATCCTATCCGCTCAAGGATGTCATTGGAAATTCAGTGGCAGGGTTCAGCAATTTTGCTGTTCGGAACGCACTGGACAAGACGGCACCGGCGCTCTATTCGTTGCATGCGTCCGGCAATATCGTGACGCTGGTGTACAATGAAGCGCTGGATTCCGGCTCGGTTCCGAGAACCAATCAGTTTGTCGTGATGGAATCGGGCGTTACCCGGACGATCTCGTCCGTCTCGGTATCCGGGGCGACGGTCATCCTGACGCTGTCGGCCAACTTGACAAGCGGACAGGCGGTCACGGTCAGCTACCTTGGCGGCAGTCCCGCCCTGAAGGATCTGGCCGGCAACAACGCGCCGGCGTTCAGCAATCAGCCGGTAACGAACAATACGATCGCCGTGAACCTGACAAGCGCTTCGGTATCCGGCAACACGGTGCTGCTGAATTTCGACCAAGCGCTCAAGACGAGTAATCTGCCTGCTGCAGCGCAGTTTACCGTGAAAGAGAACGGTTCGGTTCGGACGGTCAACGCTGTGTCGGTCAACGGTTCGATCGTCAGGCTGGATCTGGCCGTTTCGATTGGCAGCGGCTCAACGGTGACGGTCAGCTACACGCCGACCTCGACGGCCATGCTGCAATCGGCATCCGGCATCCCTGTGCCGGCGTTCACCGATTACGTGATCACGGGCAGCGGAAGTAACAGCGGAGGAAGCGTCGATCTGGGCGGAAACTATGAATCGGCGCCGGGCGGAGGCGTCAACATCAAGACCCAGGCAGGGTCGGTGTCGACGCGGACATCCGCAGGCGGCAGGACGGCCAACCGCTACACGCTGTCGTCCTCCACGGTGGCAGACGCCTACAACCTCAGCCTGTCGAAATTCAACCAGTACCGCGTGACGTTTACGGTGCCCGCATCGCAGTCGGCTGCCATGGTGGAAGTACCGGTTGATGCGCTGCTGAAGGCCAAAGGGATGTCCAACCAGGCTTCCTTCGCCGTAATTTACGGCGACATCGTCTACGAGCTGCCGCTTCGCGCGATCGATGAAACCGCGCTGGCCGAGCTGGTCCGAAATCACGGCCAAGGCAACCTGTTGATCGAGATTGACAAAGGCAACGTGAACCAGACCAGCAAACTGCGGGCGGCATTGATTCAAAAACAAATGACGATGATCTCGGACACGTATGTGTTCAATCTGTACTTCACGAGCGGTTCCAAAACCGAAACGCTCTCGGCATTGAAGGACTATTCCACGCGGGAGCTTAAGATCTCCGGCTCGCTGGACGCACAGCAGCATACGGTGGTCTGGCTCGATCCGAAGACGGGCAAAATCGCCTACATTCCGACGGCCATCCGGAATCAGGGCAGCTCGTCGATCGTGACGTTCAAGCACAAGCAGAACGCGGCCTACGTGGTGATCCGGCATAACGCGACTTACTCGGATATTCCGGCGAACCACTGGGCGCGCAAAGACCTGCAGATCATGCTGAACAAGCTGATCATCGAAGGGCGCACGCCGCAGAAGTTCGAGCCGAACCAGCCGATTACAAGGGCTGAATTCGCCGAATATATCGTACGCGGCCTCGGCTTGGAAGGCGATCCGCAGGCAGCGGGCGTATTCCGGGATATCAGAACCTCTTCGGATATGGCCGCATATATCGGAGCGGCATACAAGGCCAACATCGTCGCAGGGGTATCGGCGGACCGGTTTGAGCCGAACAGCCTGATTACCCGTGAGCAGATGGCGTCGATGATGGTTCGCGCCGCGCGGGCGGCGGGCGCAGATATCCTGCTGTCGCGCACGCAGTCCGATTACCTTGTTCCTTACAGGGATTACAATTCGCTGTCGACCTGGGCGCGGGGAGACATGGCCCGGGCGATTGAAGCCAAGATCATCAGCGGAACGTCCGTCAACCAGCTCGGCCCGAAAAACAATGCGACACGGGCAGAAGCGGCTGTCATGATCAAGCGGCTGCTCGAATATGTGAAACTGATGTAACATCGAGAACCGCCCGATAAGGGCGGTTTTCTTGCGCTTCCAACAAACTTTCCACAATTCTTGTCGAATCACCGGAACTTTTCCTTTCGAATGGTAGTCTATTTTAGAAGGATAAGCGTTTATAAGTTGTCCGTTTTACCCGATAGACCATAAGATGGGAGAGAGAGAAGCGATGCAACGCATCAAGTTCGGATGGAGTCGAAGCGCCAAGCGGCCGGCAATGCGGAGAATGGCGCGTACATTCATGGCCGGAGCAATCGGAGCCGCGATGCTGTTGCAGCCAGTCGCGGGCAACTTGACATGGACGGCATCGGCAGCGAGCAAGACATCGTCGGCGAGTGCGACAGCATCGCCCCAGCTGCTCCTGTTGGGAGAATCTCCCGTCACTTCCGGCGCCGTTCGGCGCACGTATGACTTCATCCCGGCGCAGGGCGAAGCGAACGGGAAGACGAGGGTGCATGTCATTGCGATCGATATGACCAACCCCTATGTGTCGCTGAATGCGATGACGGGGGGAAGCACGCTGCCCGGCAAAACGGCTGTCGGCACGATGGTGAAGGAGAGCGGCGCTGTCGCCGGGGTGAACGCGGATTATTTTGACATGTCGAGCAGTCAGGCGGTGCCGTTCGGTTTCCAGATTACGAGCGGGGAACTGCTCAAGACGGCGCGCAAACTCGACGGCATGTACATGTTCGGCATTACGTCCAGCCGTCTGCCGGTCATCGACCGATTTACCATGCAGGGCAGCGTGGTCGCGGCGAACGGAGCCAAATTCGAGCTCAGCGGCGTGAACGAGGCGGCGTACTGGAATCAGGACGGCAGCGCCAGCCACGCAAATGCCTTGTACATGTACACCAGCAGCTGGACGGCCGCGGAGCGGCCGAGCGCCAGCGGCACGACGCCGACGGAAGCGCTCGTGCAGGACGGGATTGTCGTGCAGGTTTCCGACAAGGCGGCCCTGCCCGTTCAGCCGCCGGAGAACGGATATATTCTGCGCGGACACGGCCAGGCGGCGCAGTTCATCCTGGACAATCTGCTGCCGGGAACGCCGGTGACGGCCACATCCTTCATCAAATCGGAAACGTCGGGCATGACCTATTCCGCCAATGACTGGAGCATGATGATCGGCGGCCATACGATTCTGGTGGACGGCGGTGTTCCGGCTGCCTTCTCGCGGAGCGTCTCGAGCCTGAGCCCGAACGCCGACCGCGCCCGCACGGCCGTCGGCTATTCGCAGGACAAGAAAACCGTCTATCTCGTGACGGTCGAGAAGAGCGGCTCCAGCGCCGGTGCGACCCTGTCGGAACTGCAGCAAATCCTGGTCATGCTCGGCGTATGGCGGGGCATCAATCTGGACGGCGGCGGCTCGACGACGATGATCGCCCGGCCGCTCGGGGAGTTCGAAACGCAGCTGGCGCACGCGACGGAAGACGGCGGATCCGGCACCTGGCAGCGGCCGGTCGTGAACGGCATCGGTGTATACACGAGCGCGCCGCAGGGCAAGCTGCTCGGCATCTCGATATCCGGCAAACAGGTGCTGTTCATCGGCGAGCAGGCGGAGTACGCCTTGAAAGCTTATGACGAATACTACAATCCGCTTGATCCGGCGGGAATGTCCGCGGCATGGAGCCTGGACAAGCCGGAGCTCGGCAAGCTGACGGGCAACGTCCTTCAGCCGGCCCGGGCGGGCACCGGCACGCTGACCGTCAAATCGGGCAGCATATCGGACAAGCTGGCGCTGGAAGTGATCGGCGAAAAGCAGATCGTCCGCATGACGATCGCCGCCTCGCAGACGGAGCTTGCGCCGGGCGCCTCGATCCGCGTACCGGTATCCGTGGAGCTCGCGGACGGCCGCAAGCTGTCCGTTCCCGCGGCAAGCGTGAAATGGGAATTCCGCGGCTTCGAGGGGACGGCGAAGGACGGAGTCATCAACATCCATGCGGTGAAAGAGGGCGTCAAAACCGGCTACGCCATCGCCCGTTATGACGGCTACTCGGCGCTGCTGACGCTGACCGCGGGCAGTTCGCAGCAGCTGTTCGAAGATTTCGAGAACGTCAAGGTTGCGATCACGCCGTCTTCGGTGCCGTCGGAAGTGACGGCCGGAACCGGCTTCGTGTCCGGCTTGCCGGGACGTGAAACATCTACGGCGCTGCGGCTGCAGTACGATTTCTCGACGAGCGCGGAAGACCGGACGAAAGCGGCTTACGCGATGTTCAATGGCCAAGGCGTCGCGCTGCCGGGGCAGCCGACCCGTCTATCGGTGGAAGTGTACGGCGACGCCAGCGGCCACATGGTCCGCGCGATGATTACGGACGCGGCCGGCAAGGACCACCTTGTCGACCTGGCGAAATCGCTCAACTGGCACGGATGGAAAACGTTGACCGCGGATCTGACCGCCTATCCGCTCGTCTATCCGGTCAAGCTCAAGAGTCTGTATGTCGCTTCTCCCAAGGAGGGGCAGGCGGATCGGCCGGCGTACGGCGAGGTCTATTTTGACGATATTGTGTTGCATTATCCCGCCGCATCCGGAGAACAGAAGAGCAGCACTGTCGTGCTTGCGATCGGCTCCCGGCAGGCGAAGGTCGGCGGACAGCCGGTAACCCTGGATGTCGCGCCGTTCGCGAAAGACGGCGTCACCTACCTGCCGCTCCGCTTCGTGGCGGACCAGCTCGGCGGTTCGACGGATTGGGATGCGCAGACGAAGAAAGTGACGGTGCTGCGCGGAGACCGGTTGCTGGAGCTGCGGTTCGGTCAGGAGACGATCATCGTGAACGGTGAGCGGAAGAGCGCCCCCGCGCAGCCGTATGCCGAAAAGGGCAGGACGCTCGTCCCGATCCGGCTCGTGTCGGAACAGCTCGGACTTCGGGTGGACTGGAACAAGGAGAACAACACCGTGACGATCCAATGACGAACCGCGAATCATTTTATGGTATATTTAGATGGTAGGAACCCAATCGCGAGAGGGTGCGGAAGTCATTGTGGACGTCCGGATAAACGACATCGACAGCATTATCAAAAATGCGATCTCGGTGATGGAACAGAGCAAATACCAGATTTTCGAGATCGCCGAATCGGCCCGCCAGGAGCTCCTGTCGCTCCGGCAGGAGCTTGAGCGGGTCAAGAAAGAAACGAGTGAGACGATCGACAAGGTAGACGAGTTGGAACGCGAATTCCGGCGCGCGCGCATGCGGCTGGTCGAGGTAAGCAAGGATTTCATCCGCTACAAGGAAGCCGACATCAAGAGCGCCTATGAGAAAGCGACCCGGATCCAGCTCGATCTCCTCATGTACCGGGAGAAAGAGTACTACCTGAAAGCGCGCCGGGACGAACTGCAGCAGCGGATCAAAAGCGTCGAGGTGTCCGTGGAACGGGCGGAGACGATCAGCTCGCAGATCAACGTCGTGCTGGAGTATTTGTCCGGCGATCTCAACCAGGTGACGCGTATCCTGGAGTCGGCGAAGAACCGCCAGCTGATCGGACTCAAGATCATTTTGGCTCAGGAAGAAGAGCGAAAGCGGATGGCGCGCGAGATTCACGACGGCCCTGCCCAATCCCTGGCCAACTTAGTGCTTAGGACCGAAATTGCGGAAAGAATGCTGGTGAAGCAGGAATTTCAGCTGGTGCAGGAAGAATTAATGGAGTTGAAAAGTCAGGTTCGCTCAGGATTGGAAGAAATCCGCAAGATCATTTTCAACCTGAGACCGATGGCTCTGGACGATTTGGGGCTGGTGCCGACGCTCCGGAAGTTTGTGCAGGATTTCGAAGAGAAAACGAAAATCCGCGCGGTGTTTGAAACATCAGGCCGCGAACTCCGGATGCCGTCCGCCATGGAAGCCGCCGTTTATCGTCTTGTCCAGGAAGCGTTCTCCAACGCGCTCAAGCATGCCTCTCCGACATACGTCAGTCTGGAGATGACGTTCTTTCCGAAGCGGATTTTGATCGTCATCCAGGACAACGGCGTCGGGTTCGATGTCGAACAGACCATGGCCCGGTCGAAAACGAGTTCACACTACGGACTGATCGGTATGCACGAACGGGTGGAATTGCTCAATGGCAAGATAGATATCGAATCCGCCAGAGGACAAGGGACGAAAATCACGATTTCCATACCTGTGAGTACGGATTTGTGAAAGGAGCCGTGATCATCATGGACCTCAAGGCTACGGGCAGCCGCAAGATCAAAGTGCTGCTTGCGGACGATCATCAGCTGTTCCGCGAAGGCCTGAAACGCATTCTCAACATGGAAGAGGATCTGGAAGTAATCGGCGAGTGCAGCGACGGCATTCAGGTGCTGGAGTTCTGCAACCATACGAAGCCGGATATCGTGCTGATGGATATCAATATGCCCGTCGAGAACGGCGTCGTGGCCACCGAACGGCTGCGCGACCTGTTCCCGGATGTGAAAGTCATCATTCTGTCCATTCATGATGATGAAAGCTATGTCTTCGAGACGCTCCGCAAAGGCGCGTCCGGCTATCTGCTCAAAGACATGGAAGCCGAATCGCTGGTGAATGCGATCCGTTCCGTCACGGAAGGCCATGCGTACATCCATCCGAAGGTGACAGGCAAGCTGATCAACCAGCTGCGTCGGATGACGTATCTGGACGAGATGGGCGTCGTGTCCGGAGCGGCCGCCAGCAAGGAGTCGGGCGTCAAGTTCGTTGCGGGCGAGAACAGTCCGCTCACGCGGCGCGAAGCGGAAGTGCTGCGGCTGATGGCCGAAGGCATGAGCAACAAAGCGATCGGCGAGCATCTGTTCATCAGCGAGAAGACGGTCAAGAACCACGTCAGCAGCATTCTGCAGAAGATGGAAGTCGACGACCGGACGCAGGCGGTCATCAATTCCATCAAATATGGTTGGGTGACGCTGTAAACCGCGCGCAAGCGTACAAGCCCCCGGTTGCCGGAACGGGAAGCGGATCGATGAATCGCCATGATCCGTCCCGGTTCGGCGCGGGGGCTTTTGTCATGCCTGCCATCACGAATGGGCATCCGCGTGCATATGCTGATGGCACGAAGGAGGCGGATGCTCATGTGGTGGATGCTGCTTGCGATCATCGGCTGCTACGCCTTCGCTGCGCTGGCGGTGCGGATGGCCGCCCGGCATTTGCCGGGATGGCGCGCCGGCATGCATGTGGTGCTGTTCGCGGGCAATCAGGGGGAGCGGGTCGAGTGGTACTTGCGCAGGCTTCGCCGGTGGTCGCTCCGCACCGGCCGGGATGTCCGCGTCACCCTCGTCGATTGCCGGTCAACCGACGACACCGCGGCCATTGCGGAACGGTTCGATCGCCGGGCGGGCGCGGTTGGTGCGGTAACCGTTGTCCGTCCGGATGAGATTTTCGGCATAGAGGGCGGCAATCCCGGGGATCCGGCCGTGCTGAAGGAGAAGTGGCTGCGCCGGCGACCGGCAATGTCTTCGCTTGCTTTCGCCGATCCCGAAAGCGGCATGGACAGCACACTGCTGATCAATCTGAGCGATCCGGAGGATGTGGCGATGCTGCCGTAAATGTGATAGATATCTTGCTTTTTCAGGCATGGTTATCATATAATGTAAGAAAAATTTTGACTACGGACAGGAAGCACCTGTCTCGCGGGTTTGGCGCGGGACAGGTGTTTTTTTCTTGAAATTTTGTGGGATCAATGTTCCAGAATTTGTGATAATCGTCTAATATTGAACTTGTCGACAAAAGTTGAATGGAAGCGGGTTGATAACCAAAGAGTGTATGCTTGGTGCTATGGGCGTGGGACTGCGGCTGCAGATGCATGAGTCTGCGAATGCGCTTTGTGTATGAATTTTAAACAGTAAGATGACGCAAAGGAGTGCTATTATCAGATGTTCAGGAAACTGCTGATTATCGGGGTTGTTGCCGTATTGTCTTTTACTTCAATTGGTGTCGTGGCGGCCGATCAGACGACGCCCCGTCAGTTCAATCTGCCGATCAAGGTGCTGTATAATGCGCGGCAAATTGCCAGCGACGTGCAGCCGGAGTTGAAGAATGACGTCGTGTTCGTGCCGTTCCGCGCCGTGGCGAATGCGCTTGGCGCACAGCTGGATGTAACACCGGACTGGAAGACGATTACGTTCTTGCGCGATGAGCGGAAAGTGACGATTACCATTGGCTCAAAGACGGCATATGTCAACGGGCAGAAGAAGGAGTTACTGGCAGCTCCGTATGTGAAGAACGGCCGGACAATGGTGCCGACCCGATTTGTCTCTGAACAGTTGGGCGAGACAGTAGAATGGGACTCTCTCAGCCGCTATGTGTGGATCGGCCACAAGGATGTGCCAACCCTGGAGGAAGTTACGGAGAAAGTCGATATCAAGCCGTATCTGCATTACTTTACTGGCAAGTATGCGGAAAATACTCTTAAAATCTATGATTATCGCAGTCCGGATTTTGGCAAGCATCACACAACTGTTCGCATTATCAAAGAAACAGACTGGCCTCTGGTAATTGCTGGCACCCCAATTGCACGGGTTGACCGGGTAGTAATTGACGGGAAAGAATACTTCCGCACGGTTTCTACTCAAAAAGGATTGCTTGGCCTCCCGTTCTATCTGTTGCAAACCGGACAGCCGTTAAAGCCACGCGGAGAAAACACTTCTATGCGCGAGTATGTAAGTGAATGGCGGGCGTTTTACAATCCGGTTATTGATTCGTTCGACGAAATTGACTTTGGTATCAAGGATTACAAAAACATAAAACTGAAAGATGCGGAGTATATCGGAGTTCGATCCAGATCGGATTCCGTCATTCTAATGGAGAATTACTTCAAGTGAGGGATCATCATTGAAGCGGCATAAGAAGTGGCTAGCGGTTGTGCTCGTTATATCTCTCATGCTGCCGCTTGTTGATCCGTACCTGACTCTGATTCCCAAGAAGGCGGCGGCTGAGGAGCTGAATTTCGGCAACGCGCACATTACGCCGTATCAGAATAAGGATGAGAATGGCAAGGTAGAAGGCCCGCCGACATGGCGGTATGCCATCGCAATGATGACGCTCGATCTGTGGCGCAATACCGCAGGGGTATGGGCGCCGGTTGCGCCTGGGCAATCGTTTGGTTACGGCATATTGGATTGGAAATATAGCTTTTCATTCAATGATCGGGTTGTCCGAAATGTGGAAGTGTTCAAGTTTGATCCGAGTAATCTTGAACATATCGAATTTTTTGAGCAATCTCGTGCTGGAGCTGATTATGGATTTTATGCTGATTATATCTCTCAAATTGACAGCTTTCGTATGACTCCTACCCCACCGAACGGCACAGGAACAAATGCTGTTTCCTTTACTCTAGATCTAGCAGGCAAAACTAATGGAAAGGGCTCCCCTATTGATTGTCCGGGTTGTGTTGGACAAGCCAGGGGCGATCGCTTCTACTTTGCGATCGGCTTAAAGTTTGAACTGGACGGTCAGAAACGTGTACGGTTTTTCGATGCTGAAGCCAAAAAACGGATCCCGTATCAGGGAACAACGGCAGACTTGATCTACAACATGCAAAAGGGCACGACCGTTACGACGGAAGTGCCGACCATTCCGGGATATCGGTATGTGGGCTATAAAAAGAAGACCTACATGACGTACTGGCCGGGCGGAAATTGCGAAGAGGCGGATGGTGCGGGCGGAAGTTGTGGAGAGCCGGATGGTGAGATCATCCCAGGGACGCCGCCGTCATTTGTGTACGATGGCAACTTTGACACGTACATCGTACAGCTCTATTATGAACCGGATACCGCACCGGACAAGCCCGACCTGGTGGCGGTGGACATTACAGCGAACGGTCCCATTGAGGTCGGCAAACCGGCCAGCTTCACAGCAAGATGGCGCGTCGATAATAAAGAGACCGGGAAACCGTACAACGTGAAGGTCATGGTCGATGGTTCCGAGGTAAAGTTACAAAGTCAGCCAGCCAGCGGACCGGGCGATTATTCGATGAACTTCACCTACACGTTCACGTCCGCAGAGCAGAAGACGTTCCTGCTTGTGGTGGACAGCGCCAACGCGATCGCGGAGAGCAACGAGAACAACAACCAGGTGTCCAGGCCGTTTACGGCCGTGGATCCAAACAAATCTTTCACCGGCGATTTCGACGTGTTGCCGCCGGTGATTGATTATCGAGAGCCTTTTGCTTTGAAGCCGAAGAATTTTGTGTTCAACGGCTGTACCTATGACGGCCATCGTTACAAAATCGAACGGGATGGCCGGACCAATTATACGTCAAGGGCCAATGGACAAAACACGATCCATTCATACACGTACAGCACGTATCCGTCGGTTATTGAAGTCGGGACGCATACGATTACCTTGGAGATTCGGACAAAGGACTGTGGTACGAAGGAGACGGCCACCCATACACTTGTCGTGAACGGGCCGAGTAAAAACAGTCCGCCCTCATTCCAAGTTGCGTGGGTTTACCCCGGCACAAATGTTCCGGTAAAGCAAGTGTTCGAGGGCGAAGTATTGGATCTGATCTTTATTGAAGATCCGTCCGTACCTACACCGTATGATCCGGACGGTGATCCGCTCATCTGGAAAGGTTTCGACTTCAGCGACAGCTCCGATTGGGCGAAAACGATCCCGGAAAACGCCTTTGAGCTTTACAACGGCTGGGGCAATATCAAGATGACCGCCGCAGGCATGCAGATTGCCAAAGGCACAATGTGCGACCCTTGGGGAGCCTGCGATACGCAAACCGCTGTGGTTCAGGTCGTAACCGAAGATCCGGTTCCGGTCATCACCGGGCCGAGAGAGGTTGTGGAGGACCGGCCGGTTACGCCGCCGATACACGGGGATTTCAGCTACAGTCCGGTTCCGGGACGCACGATCGACCACAGCCGCGACATCTGGACGAACCGCAAGACCGTGTATTCGGAGCCGGGAACGGAGATCATCACGCTCGAAGTGTTCGACAACACCGGCCGCAAATCACGTGAGCCAGCGAGGCATTACTTGACGGTCAAACCCGACTTGCCGCCTGTGCCTATGCTGGATTACATCACACCATCCATCCGAAATGTCGAGCTGACGCTTACGGATGAAAGCTACTCGCCGGACGGCGATAAAATTGTTGAGCGGCGGCTGACGTATCAATACGATTCGAACAATGACGGCAACTTCACGGGGGAAACCGTTGTCACCTTGCCGCTGAACGCTCAGAACAAGGCCAAGTTTAAACCGCAGCGTGTCGGGAAGTACCGTTTTACCCTGTATGTGCGGGAAGATTGGGGGCGCGAGGCGTCGAAGACGTACGATCTGGAGATTGTGAACGATTCCCCGACCTTCGGGTTCAACGTCTCGTATGAGGAAACGGAGCCGCATGTTTCGCCGCTTGTCCCGCTGCCGGCAAGCAACCTGGTGAACAACAGCAACTGGCGGAACATGGACTTTACGACGAACAACAAGCCGAAGGCATGGGGGATAAATCCTTATACCGGCGCGCTGGCGCACACCCCTGAGAACCTTGGTGTAATGAGTTACAGTGTTTTCACAACAGAGTATTACTCAAGTGAGCTTTATACAAATAACATTCTCCCAAGCAGCGGCGGTTTTGAAGTTAAACCGATAGCAGGCCGTTACTTTGCAGGAGTCGATGACATAAAAGAGATCTTCTATATCACAAATGGTGAAAAGAGCTGCTTGGCTCTCAATCGCTACACTGGTGATAAATACCTGATTACGGTATGCGGCTTTGGCAACGATCAGAAACATATCGAGCGTGAATGGATAACACGGGTTGACTATAAAAACAAGTTCGTCTACACGATGACGATATCTGGCAGCTACAATCCTAACCCTGAGTTTAGACGCTATACGGTAGATGATTTCTTGCGAAAGGATGGAACCTACAACGCCGTTGTAGACGCAAAAACAGCAGGCTATGCACAGAAGAGGTACCAAACCGGATCCGTTACTGTAAAGTTTGATCAAGTAAACAGCATGACTTCTTCGTATGGATACTTTAGTTGTACAGGGTACTACAGTGGTAACAAGTTCTTAATTTTCGGCTGGGATGGCAGTTTGTTGTATGAAGGTAATAATAATAGTTGTCCTTTCCCCAACACAAATATTTCTTCGTTCAGGTACGATCATCTCGGTTATGATCGTTTTGCGAATGCGATTTATAACGTTGATGGACAACAAGTTGTGCGATTCAGTGGAAAAAATGCGAGCATGACCGTTATTGGGCCGATACCTCAGAATAAAAGTCCGGACATCTTCATGGAAGATGGCGTCCATTATTTTGATGGTTATTCCGTCTATCAATACCCGTCAGGAGCTTATGTTCCAAGAGAGAATGTCCCGATTAATTCCTACCGAGATCGAGCTTTAATGGAAAACTACTTGGATGTTCGTCGGGTTATTCATGACGCAGCGGGTTATCGGTACGGCGTTGTTCCCAAAAATGGCCACAAATCCTTTGACGTTATTCGGGTTGGACGAGACGGGAATACGGAGATATTGGCAGCGGATCTTGATTCAGGTTGTTTTAACAATTGTAATTTGGGGACTACTGTAGTCGTACCAATGGTGGATGGATCGTTATTTGTCTTGGCAGCAGGGTCAGGCTTATACATGTACATCCTCGAACCGAAACAGAAGCAGGATGACAGCTTCCGCATCCTGGAGTCGCTTCAGCAGCTTGCGGGGGACAAGGATTCGTCGAATGTCGAGCTGAATTTTCAAATTCGGTTCAATACGGACATGAACCAAAATCTCTACTCCGGATTCAGCTACAACATCCAGGATCGGCTCAACATGTACCGCGTGGAGCTGAATACCTGGCGGATCCGGCTTGTGAAGCTGGTGAACGGACGCAAGACGGTGCTGGCTTCCGTCGATGTCAATGTTCCGCTTTCGGAACGGCAATCGGTTAGAATCAAACGGTATGCAGACAAGCATATCATCTATTTCAACGGTGTGCCGGTCATTGATTTAACCGACAACACCTATACAGGCGGCACTTTCGGACCGTTCTCGGAAATTTTCAAAACAGAATTTTTCAACATGTCGTACCGCGATCTGTCGGAGCTTGGCGGGAAGAACCGGCTGCAGGGCGTTGGCATTGTCGGGGAAAGGCTGCAATACAACACGAACTATTCCGACCCTGAGAACGACCCGAGAATCACAGCCCGGACAAGCTGGACGTACAAACACGTTAATCCGAACAAATTCCTGAATGCGGGTGACGGCAAGTCGGGACTGTCGGCTTATCACAACAAGACATATAATGCCGAGCAGCCGGTCATGGATAAAGTCGGGGTTTATGAATTGTCGGCTCATACGGTGGATGATCCGCATCCGGAATATCTCTATCCGAGGAACGAGTTCGACAGCTACCGCAAGGAGTCCAATACCGCGACGCAGACAGTGATCATTCACCGCCGCCCGGTCAGCGATTTCGACTTGACGGTTGCCGCAAACGGCACAGTCGTATGGAACGACCGCTCCTATGACCCTGACCGCTGGCTGAGCGACACGAATTATTCGACCGAGGCGACGGGCATTGATTACCGGGCTACGAGAGGGATTTTGCAGCGCAAATACTATTACATTTCACCATCCGGCGTCTTGTCCGAAACCAAGCTGGTGACGCCGACCGAAACCGGATGGTACACCGTAGGTATGGCGGTCAAGGATGAGTACGATGCCTGGAGCACGTACACCGAGAAAATGATTTATATCGAAAAGCTCCCGGCGCCGAATGATCCTCCGGTTGCCGCGTTTACGGCAACGCCTGCCACAACCTATCGCGGCGTGCCGGTGACCATTGATTCGCAGTCGTGGGACAAGGAAGACGGCGGGCGCGAGAAGCTCAAGCATACGTACTATCTCAAGAACGTAACGACTGGCGGGCCTGAGACCGTGGCGAGCGCGGTAAGGACAACCTGGACCAAAATGTTTAGTACGCTCGGCACGTTCCAGCTCCGGCTTCTTGTGGAAGACAGTCTCGGCCAACCGGCGGAAGCGGTGCGAACCGTCACGGTCGTCAATCGTAAACCCCAGGTGAACGTGACGACGCCCGCAAGCGCGGACCCGGCCAATCCGACGAAGTTTGATGTGCTGCGGCCGACGTTCATATGGACGTACTCGGATGCTGACGGCGACGCGCAGACGCAATACCAGGTGCAGATTTATCGCACGAACGGCTCGCTTGAACGCGACACCGGCGCAAGATCCGGAACCGCGAAGAACTGGGTGCCGACTGCCGACCTGCCGGAGCGAGTGACGATGTACATCCGGGTACGGGTTCATGACGGTTATGACTGGAGCGATTGGAGCGGGCCGAAGTATTTCTACATCGAGACGAACCGGCCGCCCGTGGCGGATTTCGATTGGTCGCCGAAACCGGCATATGAAGGGGATACGATCACGTTGATCGACCGCTCGACTGATCCCGATGGGGATCCGCTGACTTATCAATGGTCGGTCAGCGGGCCGAACGGATATACTCGGAGCGGTTCGACCCAAGCGTTCGCCATTCCTGGCGCGGATACGGAAAATCGCACCGGCGTTTACAACGTCACCCTCACGGTCCGTGACCCGAAAGGGGCATCGGACAGCGTGACGAAACCCATCACGGTGCTGCCGCTCATCATTGAGGGAGAAGTGCATCATACGCCAGAGTGGCGAGAAAAACACGCGGCAGCAGGGCATGAGGTCGAGCACGATCCGAAAGATTTCTATTCGGGCGAGATCATGCGCGTTGCGGCAGTGATTTCGGCGGCGCCGGCGAACGAGGTGACGGCGGAGCTGCGGGCCGTGTCGAAGACGGGGGATTCGATCCGTAAAAGAGTGGTGCTTACTAATGCAGGCGGTCTGCGGTATGAAGGTGAACTGCACGACGAAAGCTGGATGTCGTTTGATGGAGAGATCCGGGAAGGCGAACATACGATTGTCTTTCAGGTCGTGTACCGCAACGGCGTGAAAAAAGAGACGTCGGTGCCGGTCCGGATCATCGGCAACATCTACAAAGCCGTGTCGGTGCATCGGGTGCAGTAGGTGACGGCGGCACCGGATGCGGCCAGACGGGAGAGAAGCGGGGATGAAAGGATATCTCTATGCTTTTGCTGAAGGAGGCCGCTGGGCGGCCTGCGTGACGATATCCCGGGAAGTCGATCTGGCTTATCGGCTGGATGATGATTTTCGCAGGGCGGCGGAAGCTGCGTCGGGCAGACGCAGCAGCGGACGGGCGGATGTCGTCCTGCTGCTGGACGAGCCGCTGCCGCTCGGCAGCGCCTTCGCCGCGGCGGAGCTGTTCGCCCGGCGGGCGGGGCGCGTGCAGGGCGAAGCGGGAGCCGCCCGGCTGCTGCGCGCCTGTGTGCGCGAGGCGGAGCCGCGCAGCGGCTGGCCCGGGCTTGCGGGCTTGAACCGGAGCTTCGGCCGGGAGCAACCGGCGGGGGATGTGCGCCGCATTGCCGCTGTGCGGTTTGGACGGGCCTCAGGGGAACGGGAGGCCCGGGCATTGGCGGCGGCTGCACGGGAAGCCGCCGCCGCGCTTGAGGGGCGAGCGCTTCTGCGCAGCGAAGCGCTCGCCCTCCTCGGCGCGGCCGGGCCCGCGCCCGCCCGCTGGAGCGCCGCGTTCGCCGACGCGGCGCTCCAGCTCGCGGCCCTGCTGGGCCGGCTGCGCCTCGGCAGCGCCATCGCCCGCAGCGACGGTGTCCGCGGGCGACGGCGCAAGCGCCGCTGCCTCCGCTGCGGCAGCGGCGAGGCGCACATGCGCCGCACGCCCTGTGCGGCGTGCGGCAGCGTCTGCGCCTACTGCGAAGCGTGCCTGCTGCTGGGCCGATGCAGGGAATGCACGCTGCTCATCAGCGGCATTCCCGAAGGCGGCGCATCCGTCCGCATGCGCACGGCGGACGAGCTCCCGCCCATTCCGGCGCGGCTTGAACGCTGGGGGCTCAGCCCGGCCCAATCCGACGCGGCGGCGGCAGCGCTTCGCTGGCTGGAATCCGCGGACGGCGACACAGACCGCGGCATCTCCGGACAGCTTCAACAGACGGTTGCGCGCATGGCCTCCCGATTCGGCATCGCTGGAGCGGCTGCCCGGAAGCAGACCGCCCGTTCTGTTCACACCTACGGCGCAGAACGTCCGCCGTTTCTTCTCTGGGCGGTAACAGCAGCCAAAAATGAATACGTAAAACTTCGAATTTAAAAAAGCCACTCAATCGAGACGGACTTTTCGTTGATGGTTATTGATTTTATAAGCTTCTGAACGATCGCTTGCTTAGTTTCGAAACAGGCTTGCGCCAGATCAATCCGGTATCGTTCCAACTCTTCGTTCGAAATTTGATTCGCTTTTGATTCTTCATGGCTTCGTCTTTCCCGTACCAATCGGTTCTTTTCTTCATTCAGTTTATCAATCTGGCGGTCAAGAATATCTCGGTCAATTTCCCCATCCGCATATAGAGACAATATACGTTCGATTTTGGCATCGACGTTTTTAATCAACCGTGCATAGTTGATTTCCTTAACCTCAGTCGCTGCAGCGTTTTTTTCCATAGTAATTTTTGCAAGCTCGTAGCGCACGACCTCTTCTAAATTTTCCATCCGCCAAGTATGGTTGGTGCATTTATGAGGGTATTCCGCCGGGAAGCGTCTGGCTCGGCAAATGTAATATTTGTAGACGCCATAATTGCCTTTACTTGTCTGGTATGAAACATACGACTCGCCACATTTTCCGCAGCGCACCAACCCGGAGAATAGACTTTCTTTGGCTTTGTAAGCATTATGTCCTCTGTGTCGGCTGAGTAGTACTTGTACACGCTCAAACTGTTTTTCACTGATAATCGGCTCATGCCGACCTTTGTAATACTCTCCTGCATACCTCACATATCCGCAATACAACCGGTTAGACAATATATCTCGGTAACGTCTAAATCGCCAAACCGGATAGCCGAGTTTTTTTAGTTCGTGCTGCACTTTGGTGATCGACAAAAGCTGCTCGTATAAATCAAAGGCTTTTCGTATGTGTTCAGCCTCATCCGGCTTAACAATCAACTCACCGTTCCGCCGCGCATAACCAGCGGGATCGTAATCACCGCCCATCGCTGCAAAACCTTCCTCAGCCCGCTTTATCTGGCCGAGTCGCATCCGTTCGGTGATTGTTTCCCGTTCAAGTTGGGCAAAAACGGACAGTATCCCGATCATGGCCTTTCCGAAGGGTGTAGACGTATCCAGTGTTTCTGTTATGGAGACAAAGGCGACACCATTCTTTAAGAAATAATCCTCGATCAATGTCAATGTATCCCGTTGGGAGCGGGATAGCCGATCGAGGCGGTAAACGAGCACAACATCAATGTTGTCTAGATCGGCAAGCATTTGCTGAAGCGCTGGACGGTCCATATTCGCCCCGGAGTAACCGCCGTCGACGTAGGCGTTATAAACTACCCATCCTTTCGACATACAGTACGCTTCTAGACGTTCGCGTTGCGCCTCTATGCTGTAATTCTCTATCTGTTCCTGCGTCGATACGCGCATATAGAGAGCGGCCCTCATAGACTCACACCTCCTGTTCTTCCCTAAAATGCCCCATATACACACCGCAAATGTGAACTTCATTCGGCCTAACCTCAATCACTTCGTACTCATCATTCTCCGGCTCAAGTCGGATGAGCGGCGAATCCGCAGACCAACGAATTCGTTTTAATGTGCCTTCTTCGTTATCATTAATGAGGGCCGCCACAATTTGTCCGTTGTAGTCGGCCCATGTTGCTTTTTTGAAATATACGATGTCGCCGTCCTCGATCCCGGCGCCGATCATGGAGTCACCTTTGACGCGGAGCGCGAAGTCCGGTTGCCGTTTACGCGGGAATGGGTAATAGATGTACTCTTCGATATTTTGCTCTGCCAGCAGTCCGTCGCCAGCGCAGATCGTGCCGACGAGAGGGATGTTGGTTAAACCTGAATCCATTCCTTTCTTGTCATCCTCAGCAAAAATGTCATCAATATTGACTTGATATATAGCAGCCAGCTCTCTGATCATATTCAAGCTGGGCTTTCTGTTTTCATTTTCATAATGAGAGTATGTTTGTTTTGTTATCCCGAGCTTTTTAGCAACCTGCTCTTGCGTCCACCCCTCAAGCTTTCTAAGTTCTCTTAACTTTTTACCGTACATTTCACACTTTCCCTCCATTTGAACTTACCTTTCCGTAACTATTATACACAACCGAGCGAAAATGTAAACAATAAGTTGACACAAGGAATATTAAGGGTTGACAGTCAACATTTCGTTGATGTAGTATTAAGTCAACGGCTAGGCGACAAACTATTTGAGGGGGTGAGTCCGTGGATCAAATAAGAACCCAACGTAAGATCAGAGAGTTATCTCAAAATGAGGTAGCGTCGCAGTTGGGGATTAGTCGCCAATACTACAACTCCATCGAAAACGGCCGACGCACACCATCGGTGGAGTTGGCAAAGAAAATAGCCGTTTTGCTGGGGGCAGAATGGACAATTTTTTTTGACAGTGAAGTCAACAATAAGGCGACTAACAACGGGGTGAAGACATGAGCAGAGACGACGAAAAGCAAGCTAAAAAGATCAAGCTGCTCCGCGAAATCTACGAAGAGCTCAGATCGCTCGAAAAGCAAGGGACTAATTCTAATTTATCGGGGCAGCCGCAATGAAGGGATCGTCCACTATGAACATCGTGATCAAGAGTATGAACATCGACGGCTACAACATCCCCGTTCCGGCCGGTCTGTCGGAATTGATCAACCGGGCAGGAGCATGGACGACCGCGGAAATTCCGCCTCCGAAAGGCTATCGGCGGGAAGTAAAGCTGGTGAATGGTCGGTTGATCACGGAATACCAATACGTGGCTGAAAGCGAGTTGCCGGCTCGCGCTGCCGGTTGACGAAAGGAGGCGACTACCCAATGAACCAACCGCAAATTTTCAATCACTCAATGTTCGGTGATCTGCCAGTAATCATTTCGGATGGAACGGAATGGTTCGGAGCAACGGAAGCGGCGAAGGCATTGTCGTTTGCCAGACCTCATGATGCCATTACCAATCACGTGGATGAAGATGACTCCGCGGTCTACGGAGTCACCGACTCACTCGGCAGGCCCCAGCAAAAGAAGTTCATCAACGAATCCGGCCTTTATAGTCTGATCTTCGGTGCCGCCCGCCAAGGCAACAACCCGGAGATTCAAGAGAAGGCCAAACAATTCAAGCGCTGGGTCACAAGCGAAGTCCTTCCGGCTATCCGGCAGCATGGCGGCTATCTGACACCGCAGAAGATCGAAGAGGTGCTGCTCAATCCCGACACGATCATCGATCTGGCTCAACGACTCAAGCAGGCCAACGAAGAAAAGGCGAAGCTCGCCGCGAAGATCGAAGCCGACAAGCCGAAAGTCCTGTTTGCCGAAGCTCTGGAGACATCCGGTAACAGCATCCTGATCGGCGAGCTGGCGAAGCTGCTGAAACAAAATGGCGTCGAAATCGGCCAAAACCGGCTGTTTGAATGGCTCCGGCAGGAAGGCTACCTGATGAAGACCAAGGACGAACGCTGGAACGATCCGACGCAGAAAGCAATGGAGCTCGGATTGTTCGAGATCAAGAAGCGCACGATCAATTCGCCGGACGGCTCCGTGAGGACAGTCAAGACCACGAAGGTTACGCCGAAGGGGCAGATTTACTTTGTCAACAAGTTCAAGGCTGAAACGGCGGTGAACGCAGGGTGAGCGACAACATCAAAATCACGGACACGCCGGACGGTGGCTGCATCGTGGAGATGGACGGCGAGACCATTCGCTACAGCAAAGAAGAGATTGAAGAGATGGAGCGAGACTACAAAGACGCAATACTGCGACTGCTGAACCAAAAATACGCGCAATGAAAGGAGGCACCAATCCAATGACCAAACGCGACCACCTCAAGCGCGCCATCCTCAAGACCGAGGAGGCGATCGCAAAGCTCATTATCGCAAAGCGCGAGCTGCTCCACGCCCGCTCCGACCAGCACGTCCGGTTGGCGCTGGCACTGGCTGAGATAGAGGAAATTTACGATATCCTCACCGACCCGGCCTGCACGCCGGAGATCACAGAGGCTGATCTCGACGAGATCAGGGGCAACTTTTGCGGGGAGGTGACGGGGCAATGACCCAGTATTACGGACTGGCCTGGTACCGAAACACGGCGGGCGAACGCAAGACCATCATCATCCGCGACATCGCAGCCGAGCACCGGCACGAAGCCGAGCGCGAAGCGCGCCGGGTATGCCGATCCCGTGGCTACCTCTTCGAGGGCGTGTATCCGGTAGCCGCCGGACGCTACCAGCAGCGGAAGAAAGGCCGGCAGAAGCCGGCGCAGTCCAACCTGTGGTGGAAGCGGCCGGTACAGAAGGAGGCGACGACATGACCACTCACGACGAATACCGCGCCGCGCTCGCCGAGCATCAGGCCGCACAGGCGATGTTCGATCAGGCCGAGCCCGACCGAGTGGACGAGGCGGTGTACCGGCTGCGGGCGGCGGAGCTCAGGCTGGGGGCGGCGCCGCGGGCTCTGAAGGAGGCCCAACACCATGTCGCAAGCTGACGCGCATTGGCAAGAAGTTCTGAAACTGGCCGAAAAGCACGGCTTTATCGTTCAGGCGTTCGGCGGCGTCGCGGTGCTGGCAACCCATGCGGCGCAGAAAGAACAGTTCGGCGAAGACGGATATCGGCAGATTCAGAAAATGAACAGGCGGGAGGTGAACTGATCATGTCACGAAAGCAAAGGCTCCGCGTCTGCGGCAATCTGATGCAACTGATGTGCTGCGCGCAGTCGCCGGCAGCCCGGCGGGTGTACCGGAAGCAGCTTGAGCGGACAGCAGCACGCTTGAAAGGAGGTGACGCAGGCCAATGACCAGCAAACTGATGCCCGACCGCATTGACGACGACGTCGACGTGATCGACGCCTGGAAGATCCGGCGCGACATGAAGCTGGAGGAGCAGGCAGCGCAGGAAAAAGAAAAAATCCACCGCGGCAACGGTGGACAAATGAATCAGCTTATCAGCCCCATCATACCACAGGTGGGGCGGGGAGGGGAAGACATGAACAACTACATGGGAGACGGCGCATACCCGCGCCATGGTACGCACACGGTCGAAGTTCAGTTTCAGTCCGGCGATTACAAAGGGATGGTTATCGTCCAGGTTAAAGGCAACGTGATAGGCGCCTCGGTTATCGATTCCGCATTGGATTCCCTTGTTGACGGCGATTTTCAGCCGGATATGAGCCTTGGGCAGAATCATAGACACACCGTACCAATCAGCAGCGGCACGGAAGCCGGATATGTGAAGTATTACAGACTTTTCAATGCGTCCGGCGACGAGTTGCAAATCGATTACGACGACATCGCGGATTGCATCATCGGCGTCCAGATCGTCGGATGGGAGGCGAGCGACTGATGGCGGACAAAGTCAAACTGCCGCGCCATATCTGCGAGGCGCTGGACAAGGCAAAACAAGATCATCCTGATATTGATTTTCTCGCATGGCTTATTCCGCAATGGGAAGAAGAAGGCGGCTATAAAAAAGTCATTTACGATTTTTCAGCTAGCCCAAGGGATAACTCTTTCATCAAACTCATCGACGCCCTGCGCTACGGCTATGAGATCGAGGCCGAACCGATCACGGTCACCATCACGCCCGAGCAGCAGGAGCAACTCAGGCAAGCGTATGACAGGTACAGGAGTGCGCTCGATGAATTTTCCGGCGAATACCTCCGCGGCATTCGAGACGCGCTGACGCTGGCCGGCATCTCGATCCCGGGTATCCCGCCGAATGGATGACCGCCATGATGCAGCTCAAACCCACCATCACCCTCGAGCTCGACGGTCAGGAGGCCGCCATCATCGGCAGCGCGCTGCTTGAGCAAGCGCACCGGTGCCGGGACGAGACGCGGGCGCGCATGAACCGCATATTGGCCACGAAGATTTTCGAAGCGCGGCGGCGCCATCATGAGGCGGCTGCCGCGATATTGACTCAGCGCTATTTCGGGGAGGGATTGAGACATGCCGAACATCACCACACCGGCCCGGGACCTTGAGGTCGACCTCGCAATCTGCGAGGCGGCCACGCCAAGCCCCTATACAATCGAACCCTGCGGATGCGGCCATTCAGCCTGCAAGTACGTGTTCATCCGTAAAATCACACACTCTGATGGCCGCTTGTTACCGGAAGATGCTCGATTTGTTGCCGAAGCCCGCGAAGGCTGGCCGTATGCGATCCGGCGGGCGCTGGCGGCGGAGGCCGAGGTCGACCGGCTGCGCGATGAGATCCGGATGCTGCAGGAGCAGCTGGAGCAGCGATGCGCCCGGGCGTAATCCTGTTCCAGCACCAGCAAACGATCATCGCGAACGCCGAAGAGCGGATCCGGCGCGGGCTGCCGTTTTACGCGATCTTTGCGGAGCAGGGGACGTCGAAGACGCTGACGATGCTCGTCCTTGCGCTGCGCCTGTACAAGGTCGGCGCGATCCGGCACGCGCTGGTAGTGTGTCCAACAAGTGTCAGGGGGAGCTGGAGCCGGGATATCGACCGGTTCTTCTCCCCGCTCGAGCAGCGCCTGTTCGAACGGTTCCTGACCGTGACCACCTACGACCTCATCTGGCGCCGGCCGGAGCTGGACCGGGAATGGGACATGATGGTGCTCGATGAAAGTCATTTCATCAAGAACCGCACCAGTAACCGGTACCGCGGTCAAATTCGGATCATCGACGGCAAGCGTCGGCGGGCAACACACGGGATCGAACAGATCAGTCGGCGGTCGAAATATCGGTACATCCTGACCGGCACGCCGATCGGGAATAGCCGGTGGGAAGAAATCTGGGCGCAATTTGACTTTCTCAATCCGGACATTTTCGGCCCGTATTCGCACTTTGAAAAGCGGTATTGCATCTTGGGTAAATATTACAAGCCGGTGGCATACCGCAACGTCGACGAGCTCAAGGCGATCATCGCCCAGCACAGCATCTGGATCCGGAAAGCGGACTGTCTGGACCTGCCGGAAAAACTGCCGCCGGAGCGTCTGACGCTGGAGCTCGAGGAGCGGAAGTTGTACAAAGAGATGCTCCAGAACTACATCGCAGAGCTCGACATCGAGGCGAAGAATCCGCTGGCGCGCATGGTCAAACTGCGGCAGATGTGCAGCGGGCACATCCGGGACGACGCCGGCACGGTCCACCGGCTGAAATGCACGAAGCACGCGGCGCTAGATGAGTTTCTCGAGAACTGGGACAAGAAGCTTGTCATCTTTGCGGAATTCGAAGAGTCAATCAACGACATCTGCCGCGTACTGGAGCGGCGCAAGATACGCTACGTGACGCTCGACGGCCGGCAGCGGGACAAACAGGTCTGGAAGAGGTTCCAGGCGGAGCCGGACCTTCAGGTGATCGTCTGCCAGTACCGCTCGGCGGCCGCCGGGATCGACCTTTTCGCCGCGGACACCATGCTGTTTTATGAGCCGACACTCAGCAGTCAGACGTTCGAGCAGGCCTGTGACCGAATTCACCGTCCCGGTCAGCGCGAGAAATGCAGCTACATCCTATTCGAGACGGCAGGGACGGTTGAAAAGAAAATCTGGGACGCGCTCATGAAGCATCGCGATTTTAATGAGACGGAACTGCGCGCTTTCGTGGAGGAGGTGCGGAGGTCGTGAGAATCGGAAGTTCAGGTGGAACGCCAGTTCCCAATCGTGAAATCGAAGCCAAATCCAGCGGCAGCGGGCCTGTCATCACGTACCGGCTGAGTCCGGAGGAACTGGAGCGCGTGCGCCGCGGGGAACGGCTCGAGACGAGGAAGGAGGAAGCGACCATGTCGACCGCAACGGCGCCGAAAGCGCCGGATAAGATGGAAGTGCTGCGCCGGCTGGCGGCCGGGTGGAAGGTCAGCCGAATCGAGGAAGAGCTCGGCCTGAGTAAGGGAGCGCTGCACTATTGGATCGGGAAGTG